>NZ_JACLQJ010000009.1:0-95856 GCF_016648665.1 Streptococcus sp. 23.2 | reverse complement strand
ATTCAATAGAGCTCTCGATTAATTTTTTTTGGAGTTATAATAAACTCAAAGATTTAGTAAAAAGTGGGGATTCGGTTATTAAGTCTTACAAGGAAAAAAGAATTAATTACTTTAACAATAACGGTTCTATTATACAGAAAGATGAACAGAAAAAATATTTTAAAGAAGTAATCACAGAAATCTATAAAAGGATTCCTGAACTAGATGAATTTTTGCAACTCATAAATTGCAGCTTTATGCCGGAAGACTTCAATTATTTTGATTACAGAAATCCTGAGAGAGATAATGGTGAATATACTCTTGATTTGAATAAACAGGTGAATTGTACTAATACAACATTTAATGACTTTGTAAATAATTTTATTAACTCTGAGATTAGTGCCTTTGGGGATATCAGACAGAATATCCAAAGAGGGTTTAGTCAATTTGTATATAGAAAACTTTATACTTTTAACCCTATTTATTTTGAACGAGCAGCTAAATATTACTTGTCATTTTATATCTCATGTAATAAGGGGGATTATGTAATCAATAGTATTATTAATCTAGTCGAGAAAGAGGAACAACAAGCACCTTATTTCTTCAAAAATGCTTTTCAGGTAGATATCTTTGTGAGACAAAATTATATATCAAGTACACCCACAAAACCTTTTGAGACTGTGCTTAAGAATATTAATGGTACTATATCTGGAAAGAAGGCTCTTTTGAACTTCGATTACGATGCTAATACCATGAGGACTTATATGTTTAACAATAAAAATGAAAAAAAAGAGTTTCCTATTAACTATCCTCCCTTATATCCACTAGACGATATAGAGTCTTATTCTAGTTACTATGAACATTTAGTAGGTGATTCAGAAAAGAATAATGAAAATAGTGAAAAGCTGTATAGAAGTAAGTTCAGATATTTTTATGAAGCGGTTAATTATTTTAAGAGTAAATTAAACGTGAAAATAGATACAATAGGGGATAGACGTGAAAAATTAGTTCGTAGATTGAAAAAAGATCTTGTATTTTTAAAAGGCGAAGAGAAGCAACAATTTGATATTATACTGAAACATATAAATGATGAAAAGACATATCTTAGAGCCGACTTTGATAAGTTAGCAGAGTTTTATAATAAATACTTAAAGTAAGGTAAATTGTCAATGAAACAGATAGATCGCTTTTTACGTGTATTTTATAAGGATTTTCCACTTCAAAGAGCTCTAAGAATAGAGATGGATGGTCACTTGCGTGACGAATCTTATTCTCAAAACTGGCATTCGTTTTTCTGGCTAACCCATAATAAATATGAATTTGGATTAGATTATCTTAATGAAGTAGAAAAAATATATCGGGAGATTTATTATGACTATAATGATGATGAAATTAATTGTTTACTAGATAAATATGTCGAACTATCAAAGAAGGTTTCGCCAACTGGATTTGAGGGGAATACAATAAACTTTTTTGTTTATATAGCGGATAACTTAATGTTTTATCGAAATGGAAAAGTAACGATTCATTTTGACCACCTCTTAGAGTGGAATGGTATTATTAATAAGATTGATGCAAACATTCTGTTTGCAATGAAATCTGCTTTAGAGGGACGAAATATTTTGTCTGACGATTCCCATAAGGTTAGCCATGATAATGCTAGGTTGAATTCTATACTTTCTAAGGGAATAAGTGATAACCATATGCATCTAAAGGGGTCTGGCTATACTAGTGACATGAACTGGTATGATTTTTCAACAGAAATTCACGGCGATTACTTACAAGCAAAATCTAAGATTTTTTTTGAGATTTTGAAAACCTTTGATATGGATTATGAACAGGAAGAACTGGCGTTTTTAAAAATCAAAGTCGTTAAATATTATCTTTTTGGGAAGTACTTAGTTCACTATGACGAAAGTGAAAAATATCAAGAGTTTAAGAAAAATGTTAGACTTTTACTTCACACAGTAAACAAAGAAGAGTTAGAGTTAATCCAGTCTAGAATTGATGATGACCTGAGTTCACTTTCTAGTTGTTGGGAAGAAAAGTATCGTTTTATTTCTGGAAATCCCAAATACCCTTTCTTAGTAGAAAGAATGTTTCTTAAAGAGTTATTTAGTGCTTATCTTAGTGGTAAAATGTCTCACTTTGATCTCTATTTGTTAAACTGTTATTTATTAGCTACTAATAGATTTAAGAAATTCTTTAGTCAAGATAATGTTGGAATGGGTTTTGAGAAGTTCAAACGTAGCGAAAATATTAAGGAAAATCTTCTCATTTGCGATGACAATTCTAGAATCTTGGATTCAGTCTTTGATAAATATTACTCCGAAAAGAATGTTAAGAAAGTTGAATTTAGGATTGCACCAAAGAAAAATATAAAGTCTTATAATTCTCTGATTAGTTCTTTAAATAGGGCGAATAAGAAGATTGCAATGAGGGTTAATAGAGAGAATGAACTACTCAAGTATGGTATTATTGTTCATTTTATTAAAGATAAAAACGATTTTAATATAGAGTGTGGGGTATCTCGTAAAGAAAAGTCATACATCAACTTGAAAAATCAAATCAATCCTTTACTTGCTTATTTTGAAAGTATTCAATATGCTGATGATAACGAAAAGAGTCAGTATGACAAGATTGTTGGTGTCGATACAGCTAATTATGAACTTAATGTTAGACCAGAGGTTTTTGGACCAAGTTTTAGATTGTTGCGTAAGGAAATCAAAGAATCTCATAGTTTTGGAATTACCTACCATGCGGGTGAAGACTTTACGACTCTTGCAAATGGCTTACGTGCTATGGATGAGGTTATTGAATTTTTAGATTATGGTTCGGGAGATCGTTTTGGACATGGACTTGCCTTAGGTTTAAATGTTAATGCTTATTTTAAAAAGAAACGTTATACGATTGTATCGAATGTTGAGGAGTATTTTGATGATATTGTTTGGATGTATCATTTCATTAGAGCTCATATAGATAGGTTTGAAGTTAAGGATTTTATTTCAAATTTATCTTATAAAGAATATGATATTTTAAGTATGTTGGAAAGAGAATTTGACCGAGTAAAGGGAAATTATAATTTTGATAAGTTATATACACTCTATGACTTTTATGAGGCATACAAGCTTCGAGGAGATGATCCTGAGGTTTATTTAGAGTATGGTGATAGGTGGAACTATGATAAAGTGAAATTTTGTTGTCAAACTAGAATTAATTGGCACGATTCGAAACATCAATCAGCTGCCAACAATCCTAAGGCAAGGGAATTGTATATAAAATATCATTACTGTGATAAATACAAAGCTAACCATTTTAAAACGTTTACAGGAGAAGCAAGTTCTATTTATATTGATGCTGTGAAGTTGGTACAATTTATTTTAAGACTAAAAATATATCGCATGGAGATTGGAATAGAGGGTAATCCAACATCTAATCGAAAAATATCTTTTATCAATAAATATATTGATCTTCCTTTATTAGAACTGAATAGTAGTTACATCAAACCAGAATCGAAATATAATTTATCAGTTTCTATTAATACTGATGATAGTGCGATTTTTCAGACTGATTTATCACAAGAATATGCCTATGTGGTGGCAGCCTTGCTTCGAGAAGGGCACGATATCGAGAGTGTTTATAAATATATAGACTATATTCGTGAATTATCCTTAATGCAGAGTTTTGTTAGGGATGAAGATTATTAAAAAATTTAAGTTCATATTGAATAAAGCTTGTATTCTATCAGTCATGTTGTTGTATATGGAGACTTACTGTTGTGAGAAAAGTGGCTGAACCATTTTAGAACCAGCCACTCGGAATTTTTGAGACTTTAGGCTCAAAAATTAGTCATGGAATTTCGAAGAAGGTCGCTGACATCCGTACTCACTTAAGGAAAGTCTCAAAAAGATTTCATTTAAAGAAGCCTGAAAAGGCTTTTTCTTTTTGCAGAAAATGCACAAATATTCTGACTCTTGCCTAGTGGAAGTGTTATAATGGAGTGAAGGGGTAAGATGGTTTTGGAATGTGATAAGTTCAACTCATCAGCCCTAATGCCTTATAAGACTAATTATCGTATAAGAATGCGTTAGTGAAAAGGTAGGTAATATTATGGAATTCAAAGTGAAAGATGGTCAAATCATCTATTATCGTGATCTCGGTAAAGGCTTTCCAATTGTTTTTTTGCATGGCAATAATTTGTCAGGAAATTACTTTGGTAAGCAAGGAATTCTGTATCGAGACTATCGTTTAATTTTCATTGATAGTCGTAATCACGGCAGGTCCAGTCGTCAGAGTGTTAAGATGACCTTTGAACAGATGGCTGCCGATTTGGAGGAAATTTTGCAATATTTGAATATCAAGAAGGCCTTATTTGTCGGTCATAGTGACGGTGCTAATTTGGCTATGGTTTATGCTAGTCGTTATCCTGACCGGATTGCGGGACTCTTACTTAATGCAGGGAATATGACCTTTAATGGGTTGACGAGACGCTCAAGATTCGCGGTCTATATACAATATCTTTGCTTAAAAGCCTTGTCACCATTTTCATCTAAAATGGATATCATGGCTCAGGTAACGGGTCTGATGCTTCATGACTTGCCGTTAGATAGGGAACGTCTACATCAGGCTGCCTATCCTGTTTGGGTAGTTATGGGGCAAAGGGATGTTATCAGTATTAGGCATTCTAGAGAGATTTCAGAGCTCTTTCCGGTTCATAAGCTCTATGTCCAACGTCGTGAAGGGCATCGTCTAGCTCAACGTAAATATAAGGTCTTTAATCAAATGATTCGTGAGCTTGTGAGAATTAGTCGAAAAGAGGTGGTGGCATGAAGCGTCTTTTAGAGAGACTTCAACCTTTAAAAGCAGCCGTTAAATCCATCTTCTTTATCTCGATTACGGTTCTTGTCGTCATAGAATTGGTTCGTCTAAAACGGACCATCACTTTAGAGTCACTGGAGTCAGCTCTGTCCGGTTTGTCTATTTGGCATCTTGTTTTGATGGCTGTCATCGGACTAGTCGCTGTCTCCCCCATGCTCTTTTATGACATCATACTGAATAAGGAGCTAGAAACGGATTATTCCAAATCCTATATCTTAGAAACAAGTTGGGCTGTCAATACCATTAATAACTTGGCTGGTTTTGCTGGTTTGGTCGATGTGGGTCTGCGATATTCCTTTTATTCTGAGGATGGGCAGGAAAAGACAGGTGTCAAGGCACTTTCTCGTTTATTGCCTTACTTTATGTCGGGCCTATCCCTTTTAAGTGGTTTGGTATTCGCTGTTTTTTGGTTCTTCCCTCTAAGTCCAGACTTAAGAAAATATTGGTTACTCTTATTGGGTATTTTCCTTTATCTGCCTTTTATTTTCTTTGTTTCTAGTCGTGAAAAGTTAACCTATTTTGGTCAAGTACCGTTGAAAACGAGGCTAAGTCTTCTTTTAGCTTCGACAGCTGAATGGGGAACGGCCCTGGGGAGCTTTGTCAGTGTGGCTTATTTAATGGGCTTACATGTTCCACTTTATAATCTGATTCCTCTTTATTTCCTAGCGGTTATTATTGGTATCTTCTCTATGATTCCGGGTGGGATTGGTAGTTTCGATTTGATTGTGATTACCGGTCTGACCTCTATGGGGGTTAGCAATGCTCTTGCGGTTAGTCTGCTCTTGCTCTTTCGTTTAACCTACTACGTTATTCCCTTCATGCTTGGTGTTGTCTTCTTTTTCAAACACATGGGAGGACGTATCAACGAGAAATACTTCAAACTTTCTTCACGAGTATTTGGTGGAAGTCTCCACCGTTTTCTCGTATATTTGCTACGTTTTTTAGGGATTTTCTTGATTTTGTCTGCCCTAATCCCTGAACGCTTGGCTAATGTCTACTTTATTAGCCGTTTTGATCCTATTCAGGAACAGTTGATTTGGCAATTTCCAAGTATCCTATTTGGTACCCTATTCATTTTCATGGCTCGTCTCATTAGACGTCGGGTTAAGGGTGCTTTTGTTGCCTCCTTGATAACCTTTGTCTTGGCCTTAATTTATGTCAATCTCAATGGTATTTCATGGGCCATGTCTTTCCTAATTTTACTCTCTTTGGTGCTTATGTTGATCATCAGAAAAAGGTTGTATCATCGTTACTTTGTTTATAGTTGGGAAGACAAAACCAAGGATTTTCTTTTCCTAGCCTTTACGATTCTGGTTCTTCTCGTTTTGGGTGGCAGTGGTTTTTGGTCTCATTTGTTGCCACCTAAGAACCGGGATGTTCTTGGACATTTTGTTCATATTTGGTTTGATATTTTACTGGCATCAGTTATCATTGCAACCATAGTTTGGGGAGTCTTGAGAATTTTGGCACCCCGCAGGCTTTTTGGTCAAAGCATGGATAATGAGCGCTTCACAGCTCTCCTTGAGAAATATGGAGGTGCATCAGAAAGTGCCCTGGCTTATTTACATGATAAACGCCTCTTTTGGTATCGTGTCGATGGACAAGACCAGGTAGTTTTCCAATTTGCACAAACCAGTAACAAGTGTGTGGTTATGGGAAATCCGATAGGTAATGAAAACTATTACCGAGCAGCTTGGGAATCTTTCTTGAAGACACTATCAGATTGGAATTTACAAGCCTTGTTTTATGAGGCAGACGAGAGTATTACCCTGATGCTTCATGATTATGGCTTTGATTTTATGAAATTTGGGGAAAACGCCATGGTTGATTTGACGACGTTCTCTGTCGATGGTAAGCATGGTAAGAAGTTCCGTAAACCAACCAATCGTGTCGAAAAAGCAGGTTTCCAGTTTAAATTGCTTGATCCTCCATTTTCAGAGACTCAGATGCAAGAAATGAAGGCTGTCTCAGATATTTGGCTTAACGGTCGTAAGGAGAAGGGCTTCTCTCTTGGTTTCTTTGATGAAGCCTATCTGCAGCAGGCACCGATTGCTATTGTGGAGAGTGAGGAAGGAGAAATTGTAGCCTTTGCTAATATCATGCCAACCAAAAACAAACGGGTGGCGACGATTGACCTTATGCGTTATGATTTTGAAAAGGCACCTGAAGGCATCATGGATTACCTCTTTGTCAAACTCTTCCAGTACTTCCAAGCGGAAGGAAAGCAATACTTTGATATGGGAATGGCTCCACTCGCGAATGTGGGTACTGAAGAAGATAGCTTCTTGGAAGAGAAGGTTGCCAATTTGGTCTATGTCTTTGCCCAGCGTTTTTACTCTTTTAGTGGGCTCCAACGTTATAAGGAAAAGTTCTCTCCAATATGGTCTCCAAAATACATTGTTTATCCTAAACGAACTTGGCTCTTGTTTGATATGATTGCCATTTTAAGGATTGATAATCGTAAAATTGAAGACAGATTGAAGAAAAGACGTCTTTGGAAATAGATATAAAAAATAGCGAAACCCTGAGGTTTCGCTATTTACTATGTTATAGAATTATTTCTCAAATTCTGCTTTTGATTTAGTATCTGCGTATTCTTCGGCAACTTCGCTTGAAAGGATATCATTATAGCTTGGCAATTGAATGTCTTGGCCATATTTGTTACGAAGGGCAGTTGTGACCAAACGGTAGGCAAGGTTGGCGTTACGAGAAAGAATTGGTCCATGGAAGTAGCTACCATAAACATTTTTATAGTGGACGCCTTCAGTACCATCTTCCTTGTTATTACCGTTACCGTAGACTACTTTACCAAGTGGTTTTTCATCATCAGAAAGGAAGGTGCGTCCTTGGTGATTTTCAAAACCATAGTAAGTTTCATCAAACTCTTCGTTATGGATTTTGATATCACCAATGTAACGGTTATTTTCTTGATTAAGGGTGTAGTGACCCATGACGCCGATACCATCAATACGGACACCGTTAGCCTGGATGTAATATTGTCCAAGAAGTTGGAAACCACCACAGATGGCTAGGATCACTTTATTATCTTGGATGAATTGACCAATAGCCTCACGCTTAGTTGGGAGATCTTTAGCAACGATGGATTGTTCGTAGTCTTGACCACCTCCAAAGAAGACCATGTCGTAGTGGTCCTTGTCGAAGTCATCACTAACTGAAACGATGTCGAAGGTCATCTTAGCACCAAGTTTTTCACCCACGTATTTGATCATAAGGACATTTCCGTTGTCACCGTAGGTATTGAGTAGATTACCATAAAGGTGGGCAACATTTAGGTCATAGGTGTAGTCACGATTATCTGGAGATTTGAGTGAAGTATAAGTCATTAGTTCATCTCCTTTCCGACAGCATGACGTTGAGCAAGAATATCACGGAATTCAAGCATGGCAGTATAGGTCGCTAAGATGTAGGCATGATCGCAATCTTGTTTTTCAATCAAGGCCATGATATCTTCAAGTTTTTCTGCTTGCGTAATCTTTTCTTCTGGATAGCCAGTTACACGAAGACGGCGGGCAATTTCAGAATGGCGAACACCACCAGCGTTAATTTCAGGGATATCCATCTCGATAATGCTTTCGAAGTTGGCATCCCAAATCCAGCTAGTATCAATACCATCAGCATAATTGGCATTAAGAAGGACTGACAAGCTAAATGGATAATCTGCAAGTTTAATCATATCGAGAGCTTGGCTAGCTCCCACAGGATTCTTAATTAGAACGAGAGTACATGATTTGTCACCAATCTTAAAGGTTTCTTGGCGTCCAAAGACAGCACGACTCTTATCAAAACCAGCCTTGATTTGCTCTGGAGCCACTCCGAAAAATTCAGCGACAGAAACGGCAGCAAGGGCATTGTAGATGTTATAAAGACCACCGACATTAATCTTGTAATCTTGTCCATCAATGACAAATTCAGAAGTAGTGTTAGTGATTTTAGTCAACTCTGTTAGCTTATAGTCTAATTCTGGACGGTGGAAGTCACAGTTGAGGCATACATAGTCACCCAGATTAGCATAAGTATTGAGGTGATACTGAAGAATGCTCTCACATTTAGGGCAGACAATTCCTTCGGTATTATAATGTGCCAGCTCTGGAGCGTGTTTTTCAGTGTCAAAACCATAGAAGCGTACAGGATTGACCACATCTTTAGAATTAAAGAGAGGACTGTCCCCATTGGCCAAAATAGTGGCCTCAGGTGCCTTAGCAGCACCATCTAAAATCATCTGATAAGTGGTATAGATTTCACCATAGCGGTCCATTTGGTCACGGAAAATATTTGTGAAGACAAAAAGACTTGGAGTGATGTATTCAGTGATTTTAGGAAGACTAGCCTCGTCAATTTCCAAGACAGCGATTTTCTTACCAGACTTGGCTTTTTTAGCTGTTAGGAAAGTAGAAGTGATTCCTGTGATCATGTTGGCACCACTAGGGTTGGTCACAATCTCACCAAAAGCTTCTTTAAGAATTCCTACTGTTAAAGCTGTTGTCAGAGTCTTACCATTGGTTCCAGTGACAACGACAATCTCGTAATCCTTGGCTAAAGTGTCTAAAATATCTTTGTCAAATTTAAGGGCGATTTTTCCAGGCAGGGTTGAGCCACGTCCCAATTTTGAAAGGACGAAATGGCTAGCTTTTCCCGCTAGAATTCCCATGGTAGTTTTCATAGTCATGAATTTATTTTATCACAAAAAGTAGTGATTGTAGTCTCAAAATAGTTAGAATTCGTGGTATAATAGAAACTGTTTAAAAATTAAAAGAAAGTGTGATATGTATGGGAATACTTTCGTCCATTGATATTGATTTTTGGCGGTCACTCTTTAATAGTCCGCTGAAAGTTATCGTCAATAGTTTGGACATATTGATTGTTGCTTTTTTAATTTATCGCTTTATTAGGGCCCTACGAGGGACAAAAATTATGACCCTTGTTCAAGGGGTTGTCTTATTTATTTTAGTCAAACTGATTTCTGATTTTATAGGCTTCACGACGATTTCTTATTTGATGAATCAGGTTATCAACTATGGAGCCATTGCGGCAGTTGTAATCTTTGCGCCAGAGCTTCGTTCTGCACTTGAAACCTTTGGACGTACGCCTCAGCATTTTTTGCAAAATAAAGAGGTTAGTTCAGATGAGAAGTTGGTTCAAGCCTACGTTAAAGCTGTTAAGTACATGAGTCCTCGTAAGATTGGGGCCTTGGTTTCTATTGAACAGACTCAGACCTTACAAGAGCAGATTGCGACTGGAATTCCACTTGATGCGGTGGTGACTGGGGAACTTTTAATTAATATTTTCATTCCAAATACACCGCTTCATGATGGGGCAGTTATCATCAGAGATAACAGAGTTGCGACGGCTTGTTCTTATCTGCCATTGACGGAATCTAATAAGATTTCCAAAGAATTTGGAACTAGGCATAGGGCTGCCATTGGTCTTTCAGAACAAACAGATGCGCTTACCTTTGTTGTGTCAGAGGAGACTGGTGCGATTTCCATTGCTTACAAGGGAAATTTCATCCATGATCTTTCTATTCAAGAATTTGAAGAAGAGTTGAGTCTTATCTTGTTGAAAGAACAAGAACCACGTCAGTCATTCTTCCAACGTTGGATGGGAGGTAGCAAAAAATGAAGCGTTTGGTAAATTTCTTTAAAAACGATCGTTTATGGCAGATACTAGTTGCACTCTTCTTTGCTGTGGTACTCTTTTTCACAGCCTGGTCGGGGAACTCGCAAAATAAAAGCAATAGTTCAAGTGCATCTAATACCTTTACACAAACCGTTGAGTCGGTCCCTGTGGATATTAAATATGATAGTGATAAGTACTTTATCAGTGGTTATTCCTATGATGCCGAAGTCTATTTGACAGCGACAACACAGCTGGCTTTAACGACTGAGACAAGTAGTGATACACGTCACTTTAAATTAGTTGCTGATTTGTCAAATTTAGGCCAAGGAACCAGTCGAGTACCTATTCAGGTTAAGGATCTTCCAGCTGGAATGTCTGCGCAAGTATCGCCATCAACCTTGACGGCGACTATTGGTAAAAAAGCCAGCAAGACCTTTGACGTCGTAGCTAACATCACATCAGATAAGTTGGCAAATGGCTATGAAGTTAAAAAAGTTAGCCTGGATGCAACCAAGGTAGAGGTGACATCGAGTGAAGATATCATTAACCAGATTGATCATGTTCAAGCAGTATTGGAAGGCGATTCCAACCTGTCTGAAGATTATGATGGGAACTTGGTCCTTCAAGCAGTTTCGACAAATGGAACAGTCCTAGCAAGTTCAATCTCACCAGCTAAGGTGCATGCCAAGATTAGTTTGCGAAAATTAAGCAAATCTGTTCCTGTTAAGGTCGAACTGACTGGAGATAAGGCTAGCAATGTGTCTAGTATCAGCTATAGCTTTAATCGTGGACATGTGACTATTGTTGGTAGCCAAGAAGCTATGGATAAGATTGATAGCATTACAGTCCCTGTGGACATTAGCCAAGTGACTAAGGACACTTCAAAAACAATAGACCTTAAGGCAGAAGGTGTTACGGTTCAGCCTGGCACTGTTAAGGTTAACTTAAAAGTTACGCAAAAATAGGGGAGTTACATTTTTCCTAAATTCATGTATAATGAATGGGATTGAGAGGGACTAATCTCATAAAAATGTAACCAATTAAAAATGTTTAAAATCAAGGGTTGAAAATATTGGCGAAATCTTATAAAGTTAGATTGTCTAGATAGATTTCACTAGATTGACTCTTGCTAAACAGCATCACAGTTTAAGGAGGATTTAGTGCTCAAGCACTAATAATAAAATTATGGGTAAATATTTTGGAACAGACGGTGTTCGTGGAGAAGCAAACGTTGAACTTACGCCTGAATTGGCCTTTAAATTAGGTCGTTTTGGTGGTTATGTGCTTAGCCAACATGAGACTGGCCGTCCTAAAGTTTTTGTGGCACGTGATACACGTATCTCTGGTGAGATGTTGGAATCTGCCTTAGTAGCAGGTTTGCTCTCAGTGGGTATTGAAGTCTACAAACTTGGAGTGCTTGCGACACCTGGCGTCTCATACTTGGTCCGTACGGAAAATGCAAGTGCTGGTGTTATGATTTCAGCCAGCCATAATCCAGCTCTTGATAATGGTATCAAGTTCTTTGGTGGCGATGGCTTTAAATTGGATGATGCGCGTGAGGCGGAAATTGAAGCCCTTCTCGATGCTGCAGAAGATACGCTTCCACGCCCTTCGGCTGAAGGACTTGGAACACTTGTGGATTATCCAGAGGGTCTTCGTAAATACGAAAAATTCTTGGTGGCTACAGGTGTTGACCTCGGTGGCATGAAAGTTGCCTTGGATGCGGCTAATGGAGCAGCTGCGGTATCTGCACGTAACATTTTCCTTGACTTGAACGCAGAAATCGCTGTTATTGGTGACCAACCTGATGGCCTTAACATCAATGCTGGTGTTGGTTCGACACACCCAGAGCAGTTGCAAGCCTTGGTTAAAGAAACTGGCTCAGCTATTGGTCTTGCCTTTGATGGTGACAGTGACCGTCTCATCGCTGTTGATGAAAATGGCGATATTGTTGATGGTGATAAGGTGATGTATATCATTGGTAAACATTTGTCTCAAAAAGGCGAGTTGGCTAAAAATACTATTGTAACAACAGTTATGTCAAACCTTGGTTTCCACAAGGCACTTGACCGTGAAGGCATTAACAAGGCAGTGACTGCTGTTGGTGACCGTTATGTTGTCGAAGAAATGCGTAAAAACGGCTACAACCTTGGTGGTGAACAGTCTGGACACGTTATTATCATGGATTACAACACAACTGGTGATGGTCAATTGACAGCTATCCAATTGACTAAAGTCATGGTTGAAACAGGTAAGAGCTTGTCTGAATTGGCTTCAGAAGTGACCATCTATCCACAAAAATTGGTTAATATCCGTGTGGAAAATAGCATGAAAGATAAGGCTATGGAAGTTCCTGCAATTGCCGCTATCATTGAAAAAATGGAAGCTGAGATGGCTGGAAATGGACGTATCTTGGTTCGTCCAAGTGGTACTGAACCTCTTCTTCGTGTTATGGCAGAAGCCCCAACAGATGATGAAGTGAACTACTATGTTGATACGATTGCTGATGTTGTTCGTGCAGAAATTGGATTGGACTAAGTATGATAGCTAAGCTCAGAGCCTTCATGGCCACCGAAGTTTTCAAGTACCTTTTCTTTGGTGTCTTGGCAACTTTGGTCTATATGGTCAGTCGTACTTTGATTTTCCAGTTTACCCAACAAGGAACACTTTCAGCAGTCTTAGCGAATGCGATTGCCATAATCTTTGCCTTTTTTACAAATGACATGTTTGTCTTTAATCAGGAAAAGACAGGTATGGTTACGCGCTTTGTTAAGTTCGTGGGTGCTCGCCTATTGACCTTGGTCTTGGATTTGGCTCTGGCCTATTTCTTGGTCGATACCTATCCAGAAATTATTGGTCAATTTGTTGGTTATAGTCATGCTTGGGTAAACGGTATCGAGAGCCTCTTCTCTCAGGTCCTTATCATTGTATTGAACTATATTATTTCTAAATTCTTCGTCTTTACAGGCGAGAAAGTATAAACAAAAAGGAAGTTGTTAGGAAATGTGTTAAAAGCATTTCTTACCAACCTCCTTTTTTGATATAATTGAAGAGACTTAAAAAAATAGAAAGATGAAACATGTACGTACAATTATCTCAACGCCTTAAGGACGTAGCAACTTATGTTCCCGAAGGCGCAAAACTCTTGGATGTAGGCAGTGATCATGCCTATCTTCCGATTTATTTACTTGAAAAAGGTTTGATTACTTCAGCTATTGCTGGAGAAGTGGTAAAAGGCCCTTATGAGTCTGCTCTTGCTAATGTCTCAGCTTCTGGTTTCCAAGATAAAATCGAGGTGCGCTTGGCTAATGGCTTGGCTGCCTTCGAACCTGCTGATGCTGTCACAACCATCACAATCTGTGGCATGGGGGGACGTCTTATTGCGGACATCCTTGATGCTGGAAAGGACAAACTTAAGGGCGTAGACCGTCTGATTTTACAACCAAATAATCGTGAAGATGATCTCCGTATCTGGTTGATGGAAAATGGTTTTGAGATTATTGCAGAGTCTATCATGACTGAAAATGGCAAATACTACGAAATCATGGTGGCAGAAGCTGGACACATGAGCCTTTCGGACAAGGAAGTGCGTTTTGGTCCTCATCTCATGAAAGACCAATCTCAGGTTTTCCAGCTCAAATGGCAACGCGAAATCAATAAATTAGAGATTGCTTTAGGATCCATTCCACTGGCCAATCAGGCTGATCGTACAGCTATTGAAGATAAAATTCAAACCATTAAGGAGGTTTTGAATCATGTTAGCTAGTGAACTTATTAAGACTTATGAAGAATTTTGTCCACCGGAGCTTTCTATGGAAGGTGATGTGGTTGGCTTGCAGATTGGTAGTCTGGACAAAGAGATTCAGAAGGTCATGGTTACTTTGGATGTTCGTGAAAATACGGTAGCCGAAGCCATTGAAAAAGGTGTGGACCTCATTATTGCTAAACATGCTCCAATTTTTCGTCCAGTTAAGGATTTGGTGTCTTCGCCTGACCGAGATATTTTACTTGACCTGGTTAAGCATGATATTGCAGTCTATGTGAGTCATACTAATATTGATGTCGTTAATAATGGGCTTAATGATTGGTTCTGTGACTTACTTGATATTAAAGACACCACTTATTTAACGCAGATTTCTGAAAATCATGGAATCGGTCGAGTAGGTGATATCGTGCCTCAGACTATTGAAGAACTTGCTCTTAAAGTCAAGTCTGTTTTTGGCTTAGATAGTGTTCGCTTGGTTCGTTATAATCATGACAATCCTCTAGTTAGCCGTGTGGCTATTTGTGGGGGTAGTGGTCAAGGATTTTACCAGGATGCTTTGAAAAAGGGCGCACAAGTCTTCATCACTGGTGATGTTTACTACCATACAGGACAGGAAATGATTACTAATGGTCTCTTGGCAATTGATCCTGGGCACCATATCGAAGCCCTTTTTATCTCAAAGATTGCTGAGAAACTTGAAGCTTGGAAACTTGAGCATGATTGGAATGTGACGATACTTGAAAGTCAGTCCTCAACCAATCCTTTTGACCATTTGTAGGAGGATGTGTCTGTGACTTGGCTTTTACATCAAAATGTGGTCTTTTTGGCCTTGCTTGCTGGTCTTTTTACTTGGGGCTGTACCATTGTCGGATCGGCCATTGTTTTCTTCTTCAAGAATATTAGCCGTAAATTGCTAGATATCATGATGGGCTTTGCAGCTGGTGTCATGATTGCGGCCTCTTTTTGGTCGCTTTTGGACCCCTCTTTAACTTATGCGACTCAAAATGGCTATGGGAAGTGGTCATGGTTCCCTGCGGCAGCTGGTTTCTTGCTTGGAGGTGTTGCCCTTCGTTTGATTGATGCCGTTGTTCCCCATTTGCATTTGGGGAATGACATCTCTAAAGCAGAAGGTATTCAACCTCGTAAGAAAAAGTTGTCCAAGACAGCCCTGCTCTTTTTGGCTATCACCATTCATAATTTTCCAGAGGGATTAGCAGTCGGTGTGACTTTCGGAGCCTTGGCTGGTGGCAATATGACATTCGCGGGTCTTATGGGAGCCATTGGTCTAGCTATAGGTATTGGTTTGCAGAATGTCCCCGAAGGTGCAGCCCTCTCAGTTCCTATTCGAGCAGATGGAAAATCTCGTATCAAGGCCTTTTATTGGGGATCTATGTCAGCCATCGTGGAGCCTATAGGGGCTGTTATGGGAGCTGCCCTTGTCATGTTGATGATGGCAATCATTCCTTATGCTTTGGCCTTTGCGGCTGGTGCCATGATTTTTGTGGTAACGGAGGAATTGATTCCTGAATCACAAACCAATGGTAATACTGACGTAGCAACCTTGGGCCTTATGGTTGGCTTTGTCGTCATGATGGTCATGGACGTGGCCTTGGGGTAAAAGAATAATAAAAAGCTGTGCCTATTGATATAGGACTCAGCTCTTTTCAAATAGATGGAGTAAAAAATGAAAATTGCAATCGTTGGTGCAGGTATCGTCGGTTCAACGGCTGCCTACTACTTATCAAAAGAAAAAGGCGTAGAAGTTACAGTATTTGATCATGGTCTTGGACAAGCAACCAAGGCAGCAGCAGGGATTATCAGCCCCTGGTTTTCCAAGCGTCGTAATAAGGCCTGGTATCGCATGGCCCGTTTGGGAGCCGATTTTTACCAAGATTTAGTTTCAGATCTTGAAAAAGATGGTTATGACACGAGCTTCTATGATCAGTCTGGTGTAGCCCTTCTCAAGAAAGACGATAGTAAATTGGACGCTTTGTACCAGCATGCAGAAACGAGACTAGAAGAATCACCCATTATTGGTGAACTCTCTATAAAAAATGCTGAGGATCTCCCTGAATTCACTGGATTTGACCATTATCTCTATGCTTCTGGAGGAGCCAGAGTGGAAGGGGCAGAGTTGATAGCTACCTTGATTGAGGCCTCTGGTTTTGTAAAGGTGGAAGGACCAGTTACACTCTCTCCTCTTGACAATGGCACTTACGAGATTAATGCTCAAACTTTTGATAAGGTCATTCTCGCTTGTGGTGCCTGGCTAGGTCAAACGCTTGAACCCCTTGGTTTTGAAGTAGATGTTCGCCCCCAAAAAGGTCAATTACGTGACTATTTCTTTGAGGGGTTAGATACTGGTAAGTTGCCTGTTTTGATGCCAGAGGGCGAACTAGATGTCATCCCCTTTGCTGGTGGAAAGATTTCGGTAGGAGCCAGCCACGAAAATGACCAAGGCTTTGATTTGACAGTTGATGAGACTGTACTTGCAAGTCTGGAGGAAGAGGCTAAGACCTATTTCCCTGACTTAAGTACGGCTAAGTCCTTCTCAGAACGTGTGGGAACGAGAGCCTACACGAGTGATTTCTCTCCTTTCTTTGGAGAAGTTCCAGAACTTGAGAGTGTCTTTGTTGCTTCTGGTTTAGGATCTTCAGGGCTCACGACGGGGCCACTGATTGGAAAAAATCTGGTTGATTTGGCCATGAACCGACCTGGTAGTTTGGACAGTGCAGACTATCCAGTGGCTCAGTACGTTAAGAAAAAAGACTAATAGTATTAAAGCCCTCCAATATATTGAAATTTATGAATCAGTTAGCTATTTCTCCTTATTGAGGGATGCTAGCTGATTCTTTTTTTATTAGAGTTCCTCATATCTATTTCTTATTTAATTAGAAGATGATAAAATAGTAACTGTTCATCGATTGTAGGTGAATACTAATAAAAAAGGGGAGGGACTATGTTCCAAAAAGTTAAAGTATATGTGACAGTCATTGTTACTTTGCTAGCCATAAGTTTAGGCCTATCTGTCAAAGCAGGGGCAGCAGAAGACTTGGCTGTGACAAAGACAAGTATTGTTCTAGAAAGTTATGAGTTTGGACCAGCTGTAACCAAAGTCATTTTTGAATTTAATCAGAAGGTCACACCAGAGGTTGTCCACAGCTCAACTCAGGTTACAACAGCAGGGGTCAGTCGTCAGGTAACGAACTCTTATGTGTCTGATGATCAGGGGCATGTGGTCTATTATGACAATAGCAAGTACGTGACGCTTGAATTGAGCCTACCATCTTATAATCGCTACAACATGGGTGGGAATGCTGAACCTATGTATTTTAACCTTTCTACTTGGACCAATCAATGGCTGGAAAGTTATATGGTATCAATGAAAGACTTGTCAGTAGTGGCAGGGGGTAGTAGTCAGTCACAGATGGTTTCATCTGAGCAAGATGCCATCAACAATCGTTTGATGCCAACGACGGAGGTTTTCGACGAGCGAGGACAGGTAGGTAACATGCAGTATGCGGCTTATAGTGCCCAGACTGGTACGGGGAATAGCACCAAACCATTGATAGTCTGGTTACATGGCATTGGTGAAAGAGGGACAGATATGAATATTCCGCTTCTTTCAAATGACGTCTATGCGCTTACCCAGCCTGAGATTCAAGGCCATTTCTTAACAACTGGTGATCAGGCGCGTGGGGTTAATGTTCTGGCTGTTCAAACACAGACACCTTGGGGGTCAGATAATGCAGCACAACTCAAAGAGACCATTGATACCTACCTAGCTAATCACCCTGAGGTAGATAAGGGACGAATCTATCTTGCGGGAGTTTCAAATGGTGGTGGTATGGTCTTGACCATGGGAGCAACTTATCCAGATTATTTTGCAGCTCTGATTCCAATTGCAGCGCCACTAACTGTTGACCAATCTGGAATTGATAAACTTAAGAGTCAGCCTATGTGGTTGATTCACACGAAAGCAGATACAACAGTACAACCAGAAAATAGTGTATTGCCTTTATATAAGAGCTTGATTACCTCTGGAGCTACTAACAAGTGGTTCTCATACTTTGAAACAGCTACTGGGACTGATCTTCCTGGGACAGAGTATGATGGACATTGGGCTTGGATTTATTTCTTCCATGACCAAGTGATTGGCGTTCAGCATCCTGAAAATACGAAAAATTGGGACGGATATAGTGGTATGGTAGCCACTGATCCAACCAATGGAGGTGGCTCTCGTGCCAGTGTCAATGGACAAACTTATAACAGTATCTTTGACTGGATGAGTGCACAAAGACACTAAGAGGATGATAAGCACACTTCCCAAAGGGAATATTGCAAGATATTATCTTCAATCGAAAAGGGTTTCAATCGAAATCCTTTTTTGATTGGATTAAGAAAATGGACACTTGTGATTTTCTTAATGAAAGCTTAAGAACATAAGGTTTACCGTGACAAGAGGGCTGAAAAATGCTAAAATATAGGTAATATATTAGAGAAAAAAGGAGCCTTCTTATGAAAGGTATTATTCTTGCAGGCGGTTCAGGGACACGTTTGTATCCATTGACACGTGCTGCATCAAAACAACTGATGCCGATTTACGATAAACCAATGATTTACTATCCACTCTCAACGCTTATGTTGGCTGGTATTAAGGAAATCCTCATCATCTCAACGCCACAGGACCTTCCACGTTTTGAAGAGCTCCTTGGTGATGGTTCTGAGTTCGGAATTTCACTTTCTTATGCAGTACAACCAAGTCCAGATGGATTGGCTCAAGCCTTTATCATTGGTGAAGACTTCATTGGTGACGATAGTGTTGCCCTTGTCCTCGGGGACAACATTTTCCATGGCAATGGTCTTTCTGCCATGCTTCAACGTGCTGAAGCTAAGGAAAAAGGTGCCACAGTCTTTGGTTATCAAGTTAAGGACCCAGAACGTTTTGGAGTTGTTGAGTTTGACGACAATATGAATGCCATCTCAATTGAGGAAAAACCTGAGCATCCAAAATCAAACTTTGCTGTAACTGGTCTTTATTTCTATGACAATGATGTTGTGGAAATTGCCAAAAACATCAAGCCAAGCCCTCGTGGCGAACTTGAAATCACGGATGTTAACAAGGCTTACTTAGAACGTGGAGATCTCTCTGTTGAGCTTATGGGACGTGGCTTTGCTTGGTTGGATACAGGCACTCACGAAAGTCTCTTGCAAGCTGCTCAGTACATCGAAACAGTTCAACGTTTGCAAAATGTCCAAGTAGCTAACCTTGAAGAGATTGCCTATCGCATGGGTTATATCACTAAAGAACAGGTTCTTGAATTGGCACAACCACTTAAGAAAAACGAATACGGACAATATTTGCTCCGTTTGATTGGAGAAGCATAATGACTGAACAATTTTTTGGTAAAGAACTAGCAGCACGCAAGATTGATGCTATCCCAGGTCTGCTTGAATTTGATATTCCTGTTCATGGAGATAACCGTGGATGGTTCAAGGAAAACTTCCAAAAGGAAAAGATGTTGCCACTCGGTTTTCCAGAGTCATTCTTTGCAGAAGGAAAATTGCAAAATAACGTTTCTTTCTCACGTAAAAATGTTTTGCGTGGCTTGCACGCTGAGCCTTGGGATAAATACATCTCAGTAGCAGATGAAGGAAAGGTTCTTGGAACTTGGGTTGACCTCCGTGAAGGTGAAACGTTTGGGAATACTTATCAAACTGTTATTGATGCCTCAAAAGGAATCTTTGTTCCTCGTGGTGTTGCCAATGGTTTCCAAGTTTTGTCTGACAAAGTGTCATATAGCTACCTCGTAAACGATTACTGGGCACTTGAACTTAAACCTAAATACGCCTTTGTCAATTATGCTGACCCAAGCCTTGATATTAAGTGGGAAAACTTGGAAGAAGCAGAAGTCTCAGAAGCAGATAAAAATCACCCATTGCTCAAAGACGTTAAACCCCTCAAACCAGAGGATTTGTAAGAATATAGCTCTTAAAACAATTAAGAAAATCATTATATAGTTTTTAGCTTTGTTATAAACGAGCGAAGCGAGCTATATGAATAGCTTTCCGCCGTGAGAAAAGCACCTGAACCATTGTGTTTCAGGTGCTCGGAGGTTTTGAGACAATAGGCTCAAAACTTAGTCATGGAACTTCTTCGAAGTTCGCTGACGTCCGTGCTCACCTAAGGAAAGCTAAAAAAGATTGATTTAAGGAACGATTAAGAAAAAAACAATATTTTTTGGAGATAAAATGACTGAATACAAAAACATCATCGTAACTGGTGGCGCAGGTTTCATCGGTTCAAACTTCGTACACTATGTCTACAACAATCATCCAGACGTACATGTGACTGTCCTTGACAAACTCACTTACGCTGGTAACCGTGCCAACATTGAAGAAATCCTTGGTGACCGTGTTGAATTGGTTGTTGGTGATATTGCTGATGCTGAATTGGTTGATAAATTGGCTGCTAAGGCTGATGCTATCGTTCACTATGCGGCTGAAAGCCACAACGATAATTCATTGAACGACCCATCACCATTTATCCACACAAACTTCATTGGTACTTACACACTCTTGGAAGCTGCTCGTAAATACGATATTCGTTTCCACCACGTATCAACAGACGAAGTGTATGGTGACCTTCCATTGCGCGAAGATCTTCCTGGACACGGTGAAGGTCCTGGTGAAAAATTCACAGCAGAAACAAAATACAACCCATCATCACCATACTCATCAACTAAGGCTGCTTCAGACCTTATCGTTAAAGCATGGGTGCGTTCATTTGGTGTTAAGGCAACTATTTCAAACTGCTCAAACAACTATGGACCATACCAACACATCGAAAAATTCATTCCACGTCAAATCACCAACATCTTGTCAGGTATTAAACCAAAACTTTATGGTGAAGGTAAAAATGTCCGTGACTGGATTCACACTAACGACCATTCAACTGGTGTTTGGGCTATCCTCACGAAAGGTCGTATCGGTGAAACTTACTTGATTGGTGCCGATGGTGAAAAGAACAACAAGGAAGTTCTTGAGCTCATCCTTGAAAAAATGGGTCAACCAAAAGACGCTTACGACCGTGTGACAGACCGTGCTGGTCATGATTTGCGTTACGCTATTGACTCAACAAAATTGCGTGAAGAACTTGGTTGGGAACCACAATTCACAAACTTTGAATCAGGTTTGGAAGAAACAATCAAGTGGTACACAGATCACCAAGACTGGTGGAAAGCCGAAAAAGAAGCTGTTGAAGCTAACTACGCTAAGACACAAGAAGTGCTTAAATAATTGGAAAATCTATCACTTCCAAGCTAGTGATAGATTTTTCTATTAAGAAATATTAGGAGAGATGATGAATAGAAAAGAATGGATTGAATATTTTGAAGCGATTAATAATCGAAAGCCCACTATTCAGGAGTGTCAGCAGGCCCTTCTAAATGGTGAATTTGTTATGGAAGGAAAACAAGCTACTTTTTCCAACAATGGAAATTCCGTGACTGAAGGAGCCATGCCTTTACCAAATCAAATGACTGGTCAAATGGTTAACCCAGCTTATTCACAGCAAATGGTCTTTGTTAAGAAGAAAAAGTTTGGCAAGAAGACTTTTATTGGTCTTGGGATTGCTATATTTCTTGTTGTAGCAACAAGTCTTGGACTCTTTTTGTTTTCTTCCAAAGGAACAAACTTGGGAGGTTTGTGGGTAACTAATGATAATGTTGGTTTGGTTTATGATTTAAGTGGGAAGAAGTCAAAACTTGTTGCAGGCTATAGGGAAGAAGAAATCAAAGAAATCTCTATTGGTAATAAAGTTAGACAGGAGTTTGAAGCACGTTTAGAAGATGTCAGTAATTCAAAACTAAAAACGATTGCTGATTTTGACAAGAAATATCAATTACAGACCAAAGAGATCATACTGGTTAAGACGAAATGGGAATGGTTTGGATACTATAATCTGATTCAGAAAGATGGGACAAACTTAGTTCTAGATTTATTCTTATCAGACCTCTACTACGGATCAAGAAGTACCAAAGATTTAAAAAAGAAATGTCTTTTTCATAAGGCAGAGGTTCCAAAAGCCTTTGTTGGAAAATGGAAGACATATGATGATGAAGATGAATCAGAAGGAGAATTGACTATCTCTGAAAATGGTGTTATGACTACAGATTCTGATGATATAGATATCTTAAATGTTAAGCCTTTAGATATCTTAATTGCTAAGCCTTTAAAAGAATATCTGGTGGATCAATCAGGCAGTGTAGATAATGGTAAGGTGCAAAAAGAGTTTGCTAAAATACAGAAGTCTCTTAAGTCACATGGTTATCATGCTAAGAGTGTTAATGACATCTACCACGATGCGAGAAAGTCATACTATTATGTCCTTGTAGATGGTGGTAATCGCATTATTATCTTGAAGGATAGTTCCAACCTTCCCTCCATATGGGGTTATATTGAAAGAGAAGACAAATAGTAATTAGGATACCTCTAGCAGGTAAGAAGTACCTAGATAAGATGCAGAAGCCTATCATTCCTTTGGGAGTGATAGACTTTTTTTACTTGTAAATACGACATTAACTTATGACAGCAATACAATTAATTACATAAATGTTACAAAAGTTACAAAAAATACTTGATTTCCGTAACAAAATAGATATAATAGACATATAGAAAAGAGGTTTATGAAAATGAAAAGAAAAGTTATTCGTGTTTGCTCACTTGTTTTGTTGTCTGTAGCTGTTTCTACAGCACTTGTCGGATGTGGCTCTAAGTCAGAAAAAGACACTACAGCATCATCTACAACGTCAACTTCTAAAGTAGTGAAGTCATCTGCTAAAACAAAAACATCTGAGAAGAAGTCTGCTAAAAAGGCTAAGACAGAAGCTTCAGCTTCAAAGGATTCTCAAGGTCAAGAAGAAGCGAGTGCTCCTGAAGCTAGCTCTTCAAAAAATCAAGCTACAGAAGGAACTGATGGTCAAGTAGGAACAAGTGGTAGTGCTGCTTCTGAGTCAAACAAGTCTAGTCAAGCAACAGCTGATACTCAAAGTGATGCTCCTGTCCCAGCAGCTTTGGTTGGAACTTGGACAGGTACTAGTCCTCAAGCAACAGACATTAGTTTTACAGTTGATGCTGATGGCAACATTACTTCAAAGGCAAATTTCAATGTCGATTACGAACCCTATCGTCAAAGCTCAACAACAGCAAAAGCCGTTCAAATTTCTGGAAATCTCTACGTTTGGGAGGGTGGCGATTTTTCTACCTTGCTTCCTGGTATTACAGGAATAGGGGGAGCTGGTTTTCAAGCTAAGCCTGGCTTTATTCTTGAAAATGGAACTTACACGCCAGTTCAATTTATCTCTGACTTGGGACCAACCTTTGATTATAGCAACTATAATGCTTTCCCATTCTCATTAACAAAATAAAGTAAAGAAGCTATCTGGAGAGATGGCTTCTTTTTTGGCTTTAAACTCTTATTTTTCAAGGTCTCATTTCTACTTAAAAAATGGTAGAATAGTTACATGCAAACAAAACCAACGTCAGCCTATGTGCACATTCCATTTTGCACACAAATTTGTTATTATTGTGACTTTTCTAAGGTCTTTATTAAAAATCAGCCCGTTGATGACTACCTACGGGCTTTGATTCGTGAGTGGGAGCTTTTAGATATCAAGGAGCTTCGCACCCTTTATATTGGTGGTGGGACACCGACAGCTATTTCTGCGGAGCAATTGGACTACCTTTTAAGCAATCTTCAGAAGAACTTGGATTTGTCTAAGTTGGAGGAGTTTACCATTGAGGCTAATCCCGGTGATTTGACGGTTGATAAGATTGAAGTGCTCAAAAAATCAGCTGTTAATCGCGTATCTTTAGGGGTTCAGACCTTTGATGACAAGCACTTGCGTCAAATTGGTCGCAGTCACAATCAGGCACAGATTTATGAAAGTATTGATAGCTTAAAGGCTGCTGGTTTTCATAATATTTCTATTGACCTCATTTATGCACTACCTGGTCAAACCATGGATCAGGTCAAGGAAAATGTGAGAAAGGCACTGGAACTGGATATTCCACACCTAAGTCTCTATAGTTTGATATTGGAACATCACACGGTCTTTATGAATAAGATGCGTCGAGGTAAGCTCAATCTCCCAACGGAGGACTTGGAAGCAGAGATGTTTGACTATATTATCCAAGAGTTGGAAAACAATGGTTTTGAGCACTACGAGATTTCAAACTTTACCAAACCTGGGATGGAGAGTCGTCACAATCTCATGTATTGGAATAATGATGAGTATTATGGTGTGGGTGCTGGAGCCTCTGGTTATGTCAATGGTGTTCGTTATCGCAACAGAGGCCCTATCCAGCATTACCTAAAGGCTATAGCTGAGGATGGCCATGCTAGACTTCACGAAGAACATCTGACTAAGGCGGAGATGATGGAAGAGGAGTTCTTCCTTGGTTTGCGTAAAAAGTCGGGTGTGTCTATTAAACGTTTTGAAGAGAAGTTTGGCTTGTCATTCGCGGATACTTATGGGGACATTGTAAAAAAACTACAGGAAGATGGGCTTTTGGTCAAGGATCCAGAAGTCGTTCGTATGACCAAACGAGGCCTCTTTTTGGGTGATAGTGTCGCTGAACAATTTATCTTGGAGGATTAGATGGGATTAAAATTTAGTATTCCTTATCAAATTCCGTTTTATGAGACGGATATCACGCATCAGGTAAAATTACCGCACTTATTGGCTTTTTCATTGCAAGTATCTGGTATGCAGTCAGAATCTCTGGAAAATACGGATAAGGACGTTTTTGATAAATACGGTCTGGTTTGGATTGTGACAGACTATGCGATTGAGATTGACCGTTTGCCTCGTTACAATGAAAAGGTGACCATTACAACGGAAGCTATTTCCTATAATAAGATTTTCTGTTACCGTAATTTTTACATCACGGATGAAACTGATCAACAAATCATGCTCTTTAAGACTACTTTTGCTCTTATGGATTATGAAACGCGTAAGGTAGCCGAAGTGCCAGATGAGGTGGTAGCACCTTATGGGGCTGATAAGACTAAAAAGTTGCTTAGAGGACCTCGTTATAAGGGTTTGGAAAATCCAATTGAGACGCTATATCGTGTGCGTTATTTTGACCTAGACATGAATGGCCACGTTAATAATAGCAAGTACTTGGAGTGGATGTTGGATGTTTTCGATTTGGACTTTTTGACCAAGTACACACCAGCCCATATTGACCTCAAGTATGTTAAGGAAATTCATCATGGGTCAGAGATTTATTCAGGCTATGAGTTTGACCAAGAAAGTTTGAGCAGTCAACATCAGATTTGTGTTGATGGCAATATTCATGCTCAGGCCATTATCCAATGGAAAGAAATAGGAGACGAGTAAGATGACATATAAAGGTTATTTGATTGATTTAGATGGAACTATCTACAAGGGGAAGGATCGTATTCCTGAGGGAGAAGCCTTCGTTAAGGAGTTGCAGAAGCGTCAGATTCCCTATCTTTTTGTGACTAATAACAGTATGCGTACACCAGAGATGGTGCAAGAGCTTTTGCGTAATCAGTGTGAGTTGGAAACGCCCCTTGAGACCATCTATACAGCTACTTTGGCGACAGTTGACTACATGAACGATATGAATCGTGGCAAGACGGTTTATGTTATCGGTGAGACTGGGCTTAAATCTGCAATTGCGGAAGCGGGATATACGGTAGATGAGGAAAATCCTGCCTATGTTGTGGTGGGCTTGGACCGTGAAGTCACTTATGAAATGTTGGTTAAAGCAACGCTTGCCATCCACAAAGGGGCCATATTTATTGGAACTAACCCAGATTTGAATATCCCAACTGAACGTGGTCTTCTTCCAGGTGCTGGTTCCCTCTTGGCCCTTATTGAGGCGGCTACCCGTGTGAAACCAATCATTATTGGTAAGCCTAAAGCTATTATCATGAACAAGGCTCTTGAAATCCTTGGGACAGAACGTAGCCAAACTATCGTGGTTGGTGACAATTACTTGACTGATATTACAGCTGGTATTAAAAATGACTTTCCAACACTTCTTGTGACAACTGGATTTACCAAGGCGGAAGAGGTTGCGAATTTACCAGTAAAACCCGACCATGTACTTTCTAGTCTAGCGGAGTGGGATTTTGATGCGAACTAGGATTAATGCTGTTCTGACTCCGATTTGGCTCTTGGCCTTGTCTATTCTGGTGACAATTTATCTGGCATGGGGATTCTATTATTTTGATATTGACTGGATGCATCTTATGGACTATGTCATTATCGGAAAGACGGAGCTTTGGCATAATTTCAATGTCCTCATGCAGTACTTGACCTTTCCTTGGGTTGGTCATCTGACTATGGCTGATTTTCCATCGTCGGAGAGTGGGCTAAAGCATTTTCATGATGTGAAGTGGCTCTTTCATTTGGTACAGGGGCTTGTTATTCTACTGGCTTATCCAGCTGTGACCTTTCTTTGGCGAAATGTGAAGAAGGGCACCTTTGGTCTTTATCGTAGGCTTTATATGAGTTTAGCTGTTTTACCAATCCTTATTGGGGTTGTGGGAGTTTTTCTCGGATTTGATGAGTTTTTTACGCTCTTTCATGAAGCCCTCTTTCCTGGAGATAGCAGTTGGCTCTTTAATCCAATCTTGGATCCGATTATCAACGTTTTACCAGAAGAGTATTTCCTTCAATGTTTTGTGATTTTCTTTATTATTTATGAGGGGTTGGTGGTGAGTTTGACCTGGTTGGCCCATAAGCAGCTTACAATGTATTTGAAAAATAAGGAGTAGTTATGTCTATTCGTGATAACCATTTGCATACCCATCATTCCTATGATTCGGATGCGAACTTTACTGACTATTTGACACATTTTGAAGGTGAAATTGTAACGACTGAGCATTACGATCTCTCTAATCCTTATACCAAACAGGATGATGTGCCCGAGTACGAGGCTTATAGTCACGAAATCGAAAGTCTTAACCTCAAGTATGGCAATCGTATTAAACGTGGCATCGAGATTGGTTATTATCAGCCTAGGGAAAAGGATATTTTGGCCTTTTTGGATGGTAAGGACTATGATCTCAAGCTTCTTTCTGTTCATCATAATGGCGTCAATGATTATCTTGATGATGAGGTAGCTGATATGGACAAGGCAAGCATTATTCAAGAGTATCTGGACAAGTTGGAGTATGCTATTGGTCGTGTAGAGGCAGATGTTCTGGCCCATTTTGACTATGGTTTCCGACTTTTTGACGTGACTGTTGATGAGCTAAAAGCCTATGAGGAGCAACTCAAACGCATTTTCCAGAAAATGCTTGCTAATGATTTGGCTTTTGAGCTGAATGCAAAGAGTATGTATCTCTATCATCACGAAGATCTTTATCGTTATGCCTTGGGGCTTGTTAAGGATCTGGGATGTTGCAAGTATTCTATTGGCTCTGATGGTCATAAATTAGAGCATTTCCGTCTGAACTTTGATAAGATTCAGGAGCTCTTGAGAGAATTCGACATTACAGAAGATATGATTATATAGCGAAGATGGCTTCAACTGAAGCTGTCTTTTTCTTAAGGAAAACTTAAAGGAAAAGCGTGGTTGTAGGATTTATAGAAGATTTTAAGATTTACTTGTTATGCTAATGTCAAGCAAAAGGAACTTATGGTTTCAATCTTATCTTTTAAAATTGGAGGTCTTCTATGAAATTTCTCAAAAGGCATGCCTATGCCTTACTCTTCACCCTTTTTCTGATGGGGGCAAATGTCTACTCTCTCTTAAAGGTCTTTGTCATTCCCTCAGCGGTCTCAACGGTTTCAGCAAATACGACTAGTTCAAGCACAGCTTCGTCGACAGCGTCTACCAGCACTGGTAAAGTCACTAAGACGGATACGACTTATAAAGATGACAATATGGATATCAAAATCACGACAGGTAAAACTAGTGATACCACTTACTATGTTGCCGATATCAAGCTTTCAAGTGCAGATTACCTTAAAACGGCTTTGGCACAAAATACCTATGGGACCAACATCACCGAGACTACTTCAAGTATTGCTCAGCAAAATAATGCTATCTTTGCCATAAATGGTGACTATTATGGGGCTAACCAGTCAGGTTATGTGATTAAAAATGGTCAGGTCTATCGTGATACTGATCGAAATAGTGACTATGAGGACCTAGCGGTTTACTCAGATGGTAGCTTCAAGACCTTTAAGGAGGGCGATACAACGGCTCAAAAATTGGTTGATTCAGGTGTGGTTAATACCTTTGCCTTTGGTCCAACCTTGGTTGAAAATGGCAAGGTAGCTGTATCAGAAAATGAAGAGGTTGGTCAAGCCATGGCTGACAATCCACGTACAGCCATCGGAGTTATCGAAGAAAGTGACGGCAGTGTGCACTATATTGTCATTGTCTCTGATGGTCGTACCAGTGAGTCGTCAGGATTGACTCTTTATGAAATGGCAGAGTTGATGAAATCTTATGGCGTGACGACAGCCTACAACCTTGACGGTGGTGGCTCATCTACCATGTACTTCAATGGTCAGGTCATTAATAAGCCAACCACAAACGGAAACAAAATTTCAGAAAGGGCGGTGAGCGATATTGTTTACATCGGTTACTAAAAAATCAGCCAGCAAACACTTTTTCACCTACATCGGACTAACCATTTTTAGTCTAGTCTTTACCTTTGTTTATGAGCGCTTTTCTTATGGTGAATCATCCATGTTTATGCGCATGATGTTCTTTGCACCATTGGCTGGAGCATTTATTTATCTACTTACTGGACTGGGAATGTCTTGGGTGAAGAATCGTGCCTCAAAACTTCTCTTTAATTCAGCCATTGCTGTTGTCGCTAGTGCTTGTTTAGTTAAAGGTATTGTTGAAGTCTCAGGCCGTACGACTAGCGTGGATATGCCCTATTGGTATGTGGCAGCTGGACTACTTTGTTTGAGTCTCCTAACGGGATTTATCAGACCTAAAAGACTGGCTTAACAATGAGAGCTTGGAGCTGTGCTTCAGGCTTTTTGTCTTGCTTTGAAAAATTATTTAGGATAAATATACAAATTATAATATGAAGAAATGATTTCAATTTGGGAAATAGTCCAAAGAAATTGTCATAAAAAATAACTGAGCAAGATTTTTTGTGATAGGAATTTAGATAGAACGAGATCTTCTGTAGTGATGAAAGTACTTGAAAAAATAGTGGTTTCCAGTTAAGCTATCACAGTCAGAAGTCTCTTTAGGGATCCACTTGGTTTGTAAAAAGATACCGCATCAACTTTTTATTTATTTGAACTCAATTTCACAGCAGTTTGTTTTGGCTATTAAATATACAAGGAATTCAAGTTTTTATAAAAATATACAAAAAAGACTTGCATTGTTCTGAATTTTCATGTAGAATAATTTCAAATCTAAATCGTTGAGAGAAAAAGTCTGATCGCTTGACAGAGAATGCGGGAAGCTGAAAACGCATGAGATCAAAGACGACACATTCTTGAGAGCGTATGCGAACTCTGGATGACAGTAGTGTACGACGGGTGGTTCCGTTAGAGACTAGGAGTTACAAGTGAGTCTTTGTGACTTCATGAGGAAGAGGGGGTGACCCCTGTTCGAATTAAGGTGGAACCACGTGCCAACGTCCTTGCAAAAGTTGTTTTTGCGAGGGCGTTTTTTTGTTACCCTTGCTTTAAGGAGATGTAGCTAGCAGTACACTTGGTCGGAGTTGAACAGAAAGGATAAACTATGGAAATCAAAGGATTACGAAAGATTGAACCCTATGTGGCGGGTAGTCAGCCTGCTGAGAAAAATATCATTAAGTTGAATACTAATGAAAATGCCTATGGACCAAGTCCAGCAGTCCATCAAGCTTTAGCCTCCTTTGATGCCCATCAGTTACGCAAGTATTCGACTTTGAATCAAGCGGCTTTGCGTCAAGCCTTATCTGAACAGTTAGGTGTTTCTGCCGATCAAGTGATTATTGGAAATGGGTCAGACGATATTTTGTCAATGGCTTTTCTTGCTTTCTTTAATAGCGAGGAAGAAGTCTTGTTTCCAGATTTGACCTATGGTTTTTACAAGGTATGGGCAGATTTGTATCGCATCCCATTTAGAGAAGTGCCCTTGAACTCTTCATTTGAGATTGATACTCAAGATTATCTGGTTGAAAATGGTGGGATTGTCCTTACTAACCCAAATGCGCCAACAGGTATTTATAAACCTCTCGATCAAATTGAAGAAATCGTAAAGGCCAATCAGTCAGTAGTTGTGATTATTGATGAAGCCTATATTAACTTTGGTGGGGAGACTGCCTTACCTCTTCTAGAAAAGTATGACAATGTGTTTATCACAAGGACCTTTTCTAAGGACGCCTCACTTGCAGGCTTGCGTGTCGGTTATGGCATCGGAAGTCCAAAGCTAATGGCTGTGATCAATGCCGTCAAGAATTCGGTCAATCCCTATAATGTGGATAGCATTGCGGAAGTCTTGGCGACTGCAGCCGTTCAGTCATGGGATTATTATGAAGATAGCTGCGCTAAGATTATGGCCACACGTGACTGGTTTAGTCAAGAATTGCAAGCTATTGGTTTTGATGTGCTTCCTTCAAAAACCAATTTTGTTTTGGTCAAACCGCACGGAGTGACAGCAGGGCAATTGTTTGACTATCTCCAAAGTAAGAAAATTTATGTCCGTTATTTTCCAAAAGTGGAGCGTATTTCAGACAGACTACGCATCTCGATTGGAACTCAGGATGAGATGGAGCGCGTACTAATGACAATACAGGAGTTACAAGCATGAAAAAAACGACATTAGCCTTAGGAATGCACGATAAACTTTTCAAACGTGCCCGTACCATGTATCAGATTGAGCATCGTATCTGTGACTTGTTGATGACAAAGGGTTTCCTTCGAATTGAGACACCAACCTTGGAGCATTTCGAAGTCTTTAGCGACGTTGTGGACAATGGTAACTACAATTTCTTTGATAAAAATGGAGATCTTGTTAGTTTACGTCCTGATATTACCAGCCAAATTGGGCGCGTGATTGCTTCGACACAAGTTCATACACCCATAAAATTTTCTTACTCTGGAAAAGTCTTTAACTACAATGAGGAGATGCGTGGCCTATCCAATGAGCATACGCAGGCTGGTATTGAGATTATAGGATTCCCTGTTCACCAGGCCATGGAAGAAGCTGTGATATCTGCTAAAGAGGCTCTGGATGCTGCTGGTGTCAAAAATTACAAGTTTGAGTTTTCACATGCTCGCCTCTTGCAACTCATTTTTGAAGAATTAGACCTTCCAGCTGTAAAAGAAGCAGAGTTGGCGGCCTATATCCGTGACAAATCAATCACAGGCCTCAAGGAATTCACCAAAGAAAATCCAAGTCAATATGACAAGGTCTTGGAACAGTTGCCCTTCCTCTTTGGTGAGACCAAGGCTGTCTTGACCAAGGCTAGACAGTTAACAGATAGTGAAGCCTTTTTGACGGCTCTAGATAGTTTGGAGGTCTTAACCAATCGTCTAGCAGATAGTCTCCCAGAGACGACGCTTGATTTGGCTCAGTTGCCAGCAGTGCCTTACTACACGGGCATGATGTTTAAGGTCTTCGGTGACAAGGTGCCAGATGCCTTTGTGTCAGGTGGGCGTTACGATAAACTATTTGAACGCTTTGGAGCTACTGAGTTAACAGCGGTCGGCTGGGCCATTGATGTCGATTCGATCTATCAAGCAGTACATGATGATGTGGAATTTGGAGGTGACTTGGATGACTAGCACTCAAATCACAATTGCCTTGACTAAGGGGCGTATTGAGAAAGATACGGTTAAATTACTGGAAAAAGCTGGCTTTGATATGTCTTTCATGGCTGATAAGGGCCGTAATTTGATTTTTGAGAGTCCTGATAAACGTTTCCGTTTTCTCTTGGTCAAAGCTCCAGATGTGACCACCTATGTTCGACATGGTGTCGCAGATATTGGGATTGTCGGGAAGGATGTTCTGGTTGAACATCCGACAGGCTATTTGGAAATGTTAGACCTTAATTTTGGCCTTTGTAAATTCTCCGTAGCCTCAACAGAAGACTATAATCCTGATGACCATAAACGTAAACGTATTGCGACCAAGTATCCAACCATTGCAACTGATTATTTTAATCAAAAGGGTGAGGATGTCGAGATTATTTCGATTCAAGGGAGCGTTGAGATTGCCCCTGTTATTGGTCTAGCGGATGCCATTGTCGATATTGTGGAAACAGGGAATACCCTTGTTGCTAATGGCTTAAAAGTTTATGAAGATATTTGCAGGATTTCAGCACGAATGATTGTTAATAAGGCTTCTTTGAAAAATAACAAGGAAGTTCTACCATTCATTTGTAAGATTGAATCACTTGTAGGGAACGAGGAGGTACCGTTCGAATGAAACGATTAACTGGAACAAATAAAGAAATTGCGGAGCTTCTTTATCAGGAGCAATTGGAACTGTCAAAAGAAAATAGAGACGTTGAAAGCACGGTTCAAGCCATTATTGAAGACGTTAAAAAACGTGGAGACGAGGCCCTTCGTGACTATTCAGCTAAATTTGATAAGGTTGACTTGACTGATTTTGAAGTTGGACAGGACTTGATTGATCAAGCCTTTAAAGAGATTGATCCAGAGGTTTACCAAGCCCTAGTTAATGCTAAAGAAAACATTGAATCTTATCACAAGCATCAGTTGGAGACTGGTTTTGAGGACCAACCAAGTGAGGGTGTTATTCGTGGTCAATTGATTCGTCCCATCAATCGTGTGGGTGTTTATGTTCCTGGAGGAACTGCGGCTTATCCGTCATCAGTTCTTATGAATGTTATTCCTGCCAAAATTGCTGGGGTTAAAGAGATTATTATGATTACGCCGCCTCAAGAGCACTTTGTTCCTGCGATTCTGGTAGCCGCCAAATTGGCTGGTGTGGATAGCATTTACCAAGTTGGTGGGGCTCAAGGGGTTGCGGCTTTGGCTTTTGGTACAGAAACAATTCCAAAAGTGGACAAGATTACAGGTCCTGGTAATATTTTCGTGGCGACTGCCAAGAAACAAGTTTACGGTATTGTCGGTATTGATATGATTGCAGGACCATCAGAAATTGGTGTTATCGCTGATAGTAGTGCCAATCCAACCTATGTGGCAGCTGACCTCTTGTCTCAAGCAGAGCACGACACACGCGCACGCGCCATTTTGGTCACAGATTCTGAAGCCTTGGCAGATGCGGTTGAAAGTGAGATTGAACGTCAACTCAAGCTTTTGCCACGTGAGGCGATTGCTCGTCCATCTGTCGAAAATAACGGCCGTATTATTATTGCCAATGATACAGATGCCATGTTCGAACTCATGAACTTGGTTGCGCCAGAACATTTGGAAATTGCTATGGACAATGCTTATGATTACTTGGAAAAAGTGGAAAATGCTGGTTCCGTCTTTCTTGGTCACTTTACCAGCGAACCAATTGGCGACTACTATGCAGGTGCCAATCACGTTCTTCCAACGACAGCAACCAGCCGATTTTCATCAGCTTTAGGTGTACATGATTTTGTCAAACGTATCCAATATACGCAGTATGACAAAGCAGCAGTCAATAAGGCTCAACACGATATTACAACCTTGGCTTATGCGGAAGGCTTGCAGGCCCACGCCAAGGCAATTGAAGTCAGAAACGACAATAATTGAGAGAGTAGAGGAAGAAGTTATGAGACAAGCAGAAATTGAACGTAATACCTTTGAAACCAAAATTAAGTTAAGCCTCAATTTAGATGCTCAAGAACCAGTAGACATTCAAACAGGTGTCGGATTTTTTGACCACATGTTGACCTTGTTTGCCCGCCACGGTCGTATGTCTTTGGTGGTTAAGGCTGATGGCGACCTTTGGGTTGATAGTCACCACACTGTTGAAGATGTCGGTATTGTCCTTGGTCAAGCTCTTAAAGAGGCCTTGGGCGATAAAGCAGGAATCAACCGTTATGGAATGGCTTTTGTACCTATGGATGAAACCCTCGGAATGGCAAGTTTAGACTTGTCTGGACGTAGCTTCTTGGTCTTTGATGCTAGTTTTGATAATCCCAAATTGGGTAATTTTGACACAGAACTGGTAGAAGAATTTTTCCAAGCCTTGGCCTTCAATGTTCAGATGAATCTCCACCTCAAGATTCTCCACGGAAAAAATAATCACCACAAGTCAGAAAGTCTTTTCAAGGCTACAGGACGTGCCTTGCGTGAAGCCATCACAATCAATCCTGACATTCACGGTGTAAACTCGACAAAGGGGATGCTATGATTATCGTCATTGATTACGATGCGGGGAATACTGCAAATGTTCTGCGTGCCCTTGAAAAGATTGGTGTGACTGCAGAATTGTCTGCTGATAAAGAAAAAATCCTAGCTGCAGATGGTTTGATTTTACCTGGTGTGGGTGCTTATCCAACAGCCATGGCAGAGCTTGAGCGAAGAGGCTTGGTAGCTGTTATCAAAGAGGCCGTAGCAAAGGGAGTTCCACTTTTAGGAATCTGCTTAGGCATGCAAATTTTAACGGAAAAAGGACTGGAACATGAGGAAACAAATGGTCTCGGCTTTATTCCAGGTGTTTGCCGTGCTATTCCAGCCAGCAAGGAGCAACCTGTCCCACATATGGGGTGGAATGATTTGGCTGTTAAGCAAGCCAGCCCTTTGACAGATGGTTTAGACGGCCAAGCTGTCTACTTCGTTCACAGTTATTTCACGGATGTTCCTAGCCAATATATTGATGTTACCGCAGATTATAGTATCGAGGTGCCAGCCATGATTCATAAAGACAATGTTTATGGAGCTCAATTTCATCCCGAAAAATCAGGTGATATTGGTTTAGGTATTATTGAACAATTTGTAGGTTTATGCAAAGCCTAAAAGCTCTTGAGAGCAAAGTTTTTCACTTAGAAAGGATGGTAGGGGAGATGCAAATTCTACCAGCAATTGATATTAAGGATGGACAGGCTGTTCGCCTCTTTAAAGGAGACTTCAACCAACAAACCGTTGTTAATCCAGATGTTATTGAGCAGGCAAAGACCTTTAAGAATGCGGGCATTCAATTTATTCACGTTGTCGACTTGGATGGTGCCCTTGATGGTCGTGCCACTAACCGTGACTTGATTGCAGAGGTCAAGAAGGTTTCTGGACTTGGCATCGAAGTTGGTGGTGGTATCCGTACCTTGGAGCAGATTCGTGATTATTTGGCAGTTGGCATCGACCGTATCATTATCGGTTCAATGGCCGTTAAAAATCCTGACTTCGTTAGAGCAGCTTTAGAGGAATTTGGTGCTGATAAAATTGTCGTAGGTATTGATGCCAAGGCAGGGTTTGTCGCTACTGAAGGCTGGTTGGAAACCAGCAATGTGGACTATATTACCTTGGCCAAGGAAATGGAAAAGATGGGCGTAACCCTCTTTGTCTATACTGATGTTGATCGAGATGGCACACTGACAGGACCCAATCTTGATCACTACAAACGTTTGGTATCTGAACTCACAACCGCCAAAGTCATCGCTTCCGGTGGGATTGCAGAAGTAGCCGACTTAGATCACCTAGAAGAGATTGGTGTGTCAGGAACCATTGTCGGTAAAGCCTACTATAACGGCAATATCACATTAGACCAACTCAAGTCTTTCGGAGGTTAAGATGCTTAAAAAACGTATTATTCCTTGTTTGGATGTCAAGGATGGTCGTGTTGTCAAGGGAGTTAATTTTGTGAATTTGACAGACGTTGGAGACCCTGTTGATTCTGCGCGTGCCTATTATGAAGCTGGTTGTGATGAACTTGTTTTCTTGGATATCACAGCGACTTCAGACAATCGTGAAACAACGGTTGACATGGTGCGTCGTGTTGCCGATCAGGTCTATATCCCCTTCACAGTTGGTGGTGGTATCCGTTCAGTTGAAGACATGAACAAGATGCTCAAAGCCGGCGCTGACAAGGTTGCCGTCAATTCCTCAGCCCTTGCCAATCCACAACTAATCGCTGATTGTGCTCAAAAATTTGGGAATCAGTGTGTAGTGGCTGCGATTGATGCCAAAAAGATGGCTGATGGGAGCTGGCATGTCTTTGTGGCGGGAGGCCGTAAGGATACAGGTAGAGACCTCATCCAATGGGCTCAAGAAGTCGTCGCCTTGGGGGCTGGAGAAATTCTCTTAACCAGCATGGACAAGGACGGCACTAAGTCTGGTTTTGATTTGGAAATGCTCAATCGTGTAGCGGAAGTCGTCGATGTTCCGATCATTGCCTCTGGTGGTGCAGGAAATATTGAGGACATTGTAGAGGTCTTTGAAAAGACAACAGCAACGGGTGCTCTGGCAGCCTCTATCTTCCACTTTGGTGAGGTGAATATAGGCGAAACCAAACAAGTCTTGGCAAATGCAGGAATTGAGGTGAGACAATGACAGAGGTTAAACTTGATTTTGACAAACAAGGCGGATTGGTACCAGTCATTGTGACAGATTACAAGACGGGGCAGGTGCTCATGTTGGCCTATATGAATGAGCTGTCCTATCAGTTGACCCTTGAGACCAAACAAATGCATTACTGGAGCCGTTCTAGAAATGAGCTTTGGCATAAGGGAGCCACATCTGGTCATTTCCAACATGTCAAAAGCATCAAGACAGATTGCGATCAGGACACCCTGCTTATCGCCGTGGAACAAGAAGGAGCAGCCTGTCATACAGGAGCCTACAGCTGTTTCTTTACGGATATATATGATGACAATCAAGACAGATAGGAGTAGCTATGTTAGAAACACTTTATAAGGAAGCCTTAGATCGTAAAAAAAATCCCAAAGAAGGGTCTTATACCAATTACCTTTTTGACAAGGGACTAGACAAGATTCTTAAAAAGGTTGGCGAAGAAGCGACAGAAGTTGTAATTGGGGCCAAAAATGCTGATAAAGAAGAAATTGCCAACGAGACAGCAGACGTCCTCTATCACCTAGCAGTCATGCTCGTTGAAACAGGGGTCAGCCCTGAAGACGTTGAAGCCGTACTTAAAGCACGTCAAGGCAAACAAAGCAATGTCCATGACCGAAAAGAAGTAACGGATTATTAAGGATTATCTCAACCGATTTGAACTAAGATGAAAAAGAAGATTAAAATGGCAAATAGTGTAAAAACAAACATGAAAACTCTTAGGGTTTCGCCAACGAATGAAATTAAAGATGAAGCAATAAAAAGATTTGTTCATATATGAGAATCAGGTTGTTTGTAGCACTATTCCATGTTAAGATAGCTAATTAATAATAGATTTACTTTTATTATGGAGGTTAATTATGGAAAGTACAGAAAGAATTAAGAACATAGAAAGCAGGTTAAAGAAATGGAATTTAAAGGTTAGTCTCATATCACTCTGGGGGCCTGCGGTACTCCTGCTAATAGAGATAATTACACAACTATTCGGAGAATGTATTCATTCAACTATATCTAGCTGGTTATCTCAATTATTTAGCTGGTTATCTCCTAAGTTACTAATTTCTTTTATTTTGTTCGCTGTTATCGTAAAAGCTTTATATGAACTCTTTAATTTAAACACTCAATACTTAATGGAACATGACGAGACTATCATAGTAGTACCAAGAAAGTTAAAACATATCTATGGTTTAACAGCATATAAAGCTGTTCAAAAAGGTGTTAATTATACCAAAAATGTAGATATATTGCTTGATAACGGTCTCAAAATGTTATCAGAAAAGCTTTATACTTGCCTAATAACACTCACTACTATCATAGTTTTAACAGACTCTAAAGAACCCTCATCTAAACTCGCCTCGTGTTTATCTTTTTTTATCATCACAACTTTTCTTTATGGATTGTCTTTCTATTTCATCAGTGATATGTTAAATAGCAAAAAAAGAAAGCTTTCAGAATATTTCTTGTTGGTTCTATGTTCTACCTATAACGTATTAGCAGCCGTATGTTTCCTAATTTTATTATTGGCTATAGCTCATCCATATCCAGACGGGTGGAAATATTTTACTGCTATTTATTTTATTCCTGCTTTTGCCTTTACTACTTTGATGTTTTGTACTTACCGATTTGAATTTATAAAAATTGATAAATTAAAGAAATACTTGGAGTCTTCTGAAGGTATGGACCTTGACTAAAAAGGCTTATATAGTTAATCTTGAAATTTAAAAAGGAGAAAGCTATGTCAACAAATAATACGTCTAAAATAGTTATCCGCTTAAAAAGAGTAACAAATAATACGACTAGTAAAGGTACCTGGTTCAAAAAAGTAATCAATATAGGTAAATATATAGGAATAGTAATCGCTTTTCTCGTCTCAATAACAACTCTATATCAATTTACAGATTCTTTTTATCAAAAGAAACAGAATGATGACACAGAGAAGTTAAAAAAGTTTGTTGAGGCAGGGAGAAAGGTATACTACTCTAAAGCAAAATATGATTATATTGCTCACTATCCAGAGTGGCCAAAAAGTTTTAGTGATAAATTAACTGAAATAGGATTGAAACAGGACTACGAACAAAATTTATCTATTCTAAATATCTATGGTGATAGTTCAAATAGTTATTTAGGTAAAGTAAAGAGTAACGCTACAAAACTTAAAAATAATACAGATGCATTTTTACAATTTACTGAACCACCTACAGGAGATACTGAATCAGATGAGTATAAAAAGTGGGAAAAAGAAAATAATGAAAGACTAGAAAAATATATAAATAATAAGGTGAAACCAGAAGAATACAATCGCAGTTTAGAAAAGTATGAAACTAGGGAACTTGAAATAATAGATTCTAATACTCTAAATAACGCATTATACAACCTATTTCTAAATATTCGTGGTTTTATATGGAAAAATATAACTTATATTGTCATTGTAATTTTAATTGGTGGAGTCAGTTTGTGGGGATATAAGAAATACCGAAATTCTCATTAATATAAATCCCTAAGTGGTTTATAAAGAAAAGGACAACAAGCAAAAGCCAGTTGTCCTTCAGAACAAAGACAAACTTCATTTTTGGCGTTTGTTTTTTTTGCTAGAGAAATCCTAATCTTTTGTTCTTCTAAAAAGAATAGGAAAGCGCTTTAAAATGCTATAATAGGAGTAAAGAAAGCTCGTTTTATTTGAAGGATTTGGTGTGCTTATTTATACAAATCATTGAGGAAAGGAAGGATGTTCTATGAAGAAAAATACTCCTAATATTTTAAAGCTTTCTGGCTTAGCCATTCTCCTCCTCTGTTCTATTCTTTTAGTTGGTTGTAAAGTTGTACTGCCAAATTCTTACTTCAAGGCTAGGGAAAAAACGCAAAAGATCTTGGCTCATAATGGTTTTAAGGGAAAGGTCCAAGTTAAGCTTATCAAAAAGGTGTTTCTAGATTCAGATGGTATTTATGTCGATTATACCTATTCAGAGGACACCTACGATAATCAAACCATATCATTAGATGATAAAATTACATTTCAACTGGACTGGACAGTTGTTCGTGAAGAATATGAGACTCCTGGCCTTTACTCGCAAACCTATTTACAACAAAAATCTGTAAAAAAAGAAGAGCAAAAACTCTTTAAAGAGCTAAAAAAGCAATCTTTAGGCTTTGATATCGAAGATTTCTCTTTCAAAGATAATACACTGATAGATCAAGAGGCTGGTAATCGTCGAAAACATTTAGCCGAAGAAAACCGTAAAAATGGCAAGCATGATTTTTATGGGTATTATCAAATTCCTTATCAAACAATGATTGATGAACATATTGTTACTATGTCAATAAGAGTAAGTGATACAGAAAATACCAGTAAGAAAGATTTAAAAAAGGCAGCAACTAAACTGGATGCTAGAAAGCTGCCAGATGGAGAGTACGAATTTTATTATTTCACAACTGATAAAGAAAATTCCGCTAACTATGACAATTCCGGATATATTAGCTATACCTTTAACATACAAGATGGTAAGGTTGTCCAAGATGAAGATGATTAGATGATACTTTAATTCCTGCGATAATCTCGCACTCCATACTGGCGGCATAGAAGTATAGGCTATAGCTAAGTGAAAATGTTAACCTCAAAACATACAAAAACATCTCCGAAATAAGTCGGAGATGTCTTTTTGTCTTACAAATTCTTTTTCTTTTTAGCTTTTTTGGTTAGGGCAAGGTCACAATTTTCAATGCTTGAGATAAGATGATTCGTCAATTGGAAGTCGTCCACTTGGGGATTCAAGTCCACTTCGTAGACCAGTTGCATGGTCTCGCCTCCACCTGTGGTATTAAGGGAAATCAGGTCGCATTCACTGGTGAAATTGAGCAGGGCTTTAGTGATTTTTTGATCAATCAAGTCTTGGTAGGGGACGTTAATGGTTAGAAGTCTACGACGTTGGTTGTCGGTACGACTTTGACGATTTTCCAAAAGAAGCCAAACAGCTAAAAGGAAGACGGTAAAGAGGACGGCTAGTAAGAGATAGCCTGTCCCAGATGCCAGACCAATAATCATGGCCATAAAGACGGCGATTAGCTCTCTAGAACCACTAGTCGCTGAACGAAAGCGAATGAGGCTAAAGGTCCCTGCCACGGCGATAGAGGTCCCCAAACTACCATTAACAAGGAAGATAACTAGGGTCATCAAACATGGAAGCAGGGTCAAACTAATAACAAATTCTCTGGTGTAGAGGGTTCGGTATTTGTAAGTCCAGGTTAGGGCCAATCCTAAAACAAGACTGACCAGTAAGGCCAGCATGAGTTGAAGGGGACTAGCGGTTGCGGTCGCATCATTAAAGATAGAATTGAAGAGATTAGACATAGGCGGCAGCTCCTTTTTCTTGTGCTGGACGTGGTCTGTAGTCTAGACCTTGAGACTTATGATAGGCACAGCTGTATTTTGAGAATTTCTGCTCTTCCAAACCATGTTTGTCTAAGATAGCTTGAAGCCAGTCAGGCTTTTTGCCAGGTGCCTTGATTTCCATGATTATCGTATCTTCATCAAGAAGGGGAAAACCATGATTTCCCTTAAAGAGACTGACGTCTTCATCACGGTAAGTCAAATTTTGGTCAAGGGTAACACGTACTTTATTGTAGGCATAGCCTTCGATAGTCTCTTTTTCTTTCATCGAAAAACGGTCGTAGTAGATATACATACGAGGTTTAAGCCCCTCATCGTAGCGTTGACGTAAGTGGTGAATATCCTGTAAGAGCTGACGGTCAGTGATTTGACCATGATTCTTACCATCTGTCATCAAGTTAGTGATGGCAAGTGGAGTTGAAACAAGACGAAACTTATGACCGATTCCTTCATCATCTTTGGCTTTTACCTCTAAAAAGACCTTACTATCAATTTTGGGATTGGCTAGGTAGGTACGCATGCGGATTTTCTCTTGACGGTGATTACCATCTAAGGCATCTTGGATGACGTCAAAATTATCCGTATCAAAGTAAATATTTGAAATGGTAGATGTCGGATAATCATCCTCTACCAAATACTCCTTAAGATCAGTGAGCAGGTCTTCAAGATTGTTCTTTGAGACCACATATTTCGTTTCAATACGTTTAAAACGTGTTTCCAATTGTTTAACCATGAAAAAACTCCTTTTATAGATAAGATACAAAGCCGTAAAGCAACTCCCAGGAAAATAGGGAATTTGTTGCAGGACCATCTGTTTTCAAACAGTCGACTTATTGTTTTAATTCTTTTTTATAGTAGAAAAGTTGAGCGAAAATGTACTATTTCTATATAGCACTTACTTGCTCGTCTATTAGTCTATGGGACTTTTCTGAAAGAAGTCCTAAGCTAAACTTTCACCAAACTTAACTTAAGATAAATTTTAGTTAACCTTTAGAAATGTTTTAGGTAAGTCCCGTAAACTGTAATCATCCAAACGAACCCGAGAGGAAAAAATATGAAATCAAAAAAACTAAAAAAATGGACGACTTTATTGACCTGTGCGACTGCCCTAACAGTCATGACAGCTTGTAGCCAATCAAGCAGTCAAGCAACTGGGACAACTACAAGTTCCAAAACAAGTGCTGTAACAGCAACGACCAGCAAGAAAACAAATAAGAACAACAGCAACTATTTTACTTCTAAAGATTCTGATACCTCTTATAATGAAAGCTCAGCTACTAAGATTAAGTTATCAGGCTCATCTGCGGATGTTTCAGGTGATGGTGCAGCCCTATCAGGTTCAACTGTAACCATCTCCAAAGCTGGGACCTACGTCATTTCAGGAAAATCCGACGGTGTGCAAATCAAGGTAGACGCTGGAGATTCAGACGATGTCCATATTGTTCTAGATGGCGTTACCATGACAAATACAAATGCAGCCATTAATGCCACAAGTGCTGGTCATGTCTATCTGACACTTAAAGATGGCACTACAAGTAGCCTATCTGATTCAAGTTCTAATAGTGATGAAGATGCGGATGCTGTGATTTTCTCTAAAGGAGATTTGACCATAAACGGTTCAGGTACTCTAAACATTGATGCCAAGAAAAACAACGGTATTAAAGCCAATGACAGCCTTCATATGACTGGCGGTACCTATAAGATTTCCTCAGTCGGTGATGCCTTCAATGTCAACGATGAACTCAACATCACAGGAACAACTATGACCATTGAGGCTGAAGAAGATGCTGTTAAGGTCAACAATGATGACGACACCTCAGCAGGTACCATGTATCTGTCTGACAATACCATGACCATTAAGGCCGGTGATGACGGTATTCATGCCTCTGGTGACCTGATTATTGATAGTGGTACTTACAAGGTTGAAAAATCAACTGAAGGTATCGAAGGTAAATCTGTGACCATCAATGGTGGAAACATCGATGTCTATGCAACGGATGATGGTGTCAATGCGGCCAATGCTAATGCCAGTCAAAGTGAGATTTTCTTCAAGATGACCGGTGGAACCCTAAATGTTGAGGTTGGCGAGGGCGATACCGACCCAATCGATTCTAACGGCGATATTATTGTATCGGGTGGAACAATCAATTTGACTGGTCAGTCTGGCTTTGACTTTGATGGTTCAGCGACCTATACCGGTGGTGACATTACTATCAATGGTGAGAAACAAACTAAGATTGAGAACTCAATGCCTGGTGGCGGAGGCCCTCAAGGTGGCGGTGGTCCCCAAGGTGGTGGACAACCAGGTGGCTTTGGAGGAGGTCACTAAAGAGTCATAGGATGAAACAGAAAGGAAGTGCCTATGTATATTATTATTCCAGCTTATGAACCAGACAAACGCCTGATTCAGGTGGTTCAAGATATTACCATAAAACTCCCTAAAGCCCGTATTATTGTTGTTAATGATGGGAGTGGCCCAGGCTATAACGACTATTACGACGAAACGGCTTTTATTGGAGCGACTGTCCTTACCCATCCTATCAATAAAGGAAAAGGAGCTGCTCTCAAAACTGCCTTTGCTCACATTCAAGAAGAAGTAGTCAGTCAGCACCTTTCGGCTCAACCTATTGTCACAGTTGACAGTGACGGTCAACATCTGATTAAAGATATTGTCCGTGTGGCCAAGGCAATCGAGGAAAATCCAAGTCATCTTGTCTTGGGTGCGCGTGCCTTTGTTGGTAAGGTGCCAGCACGTAGCCGCTTTGGAAATAAGGTAACTGCTGGACTTTTCCGTCTAGTAACCGGCCAAAAGGTAACAGATACTCAGACGGGTCTTCGAGGCATGTCCACCGATCTGATTCCATGGCTTCTTAATCTGGATGGCAATCGTTTTGAGTACGAGTTTAATATGTTGCTTAAAGCCAAAAAGTCAGGCCACCAAATCTCTGAAGTCCCTATCGAGACCGTTTATCTGGAGGAAAATAAAAGTTCGCACTTTCGCCCCATTCGTGATTCCATCCGTATTTACAGCCCTTTTTTAAAGTTCTCTGGCACGGCCGTCCTGGCCTCAGTCATTGATGCAACAGCCTTATTTGTGCTCTTTGCCTTGACGAAAAATCTGCTTCTTTCGGTCGTGCTAGCCCGTGTCATTTCGGCTTCCAGCCAGTGTTTGCTGAACGCCAATGTGGTCTTCAATCCGACAAGCTCTCTCTTTAGATCGAGTGTTCGTTACTTTATGTTGGTCCTAGTCCTCTTGGCTTGTAACTATTTCTTACTTAGTAGTCTAGTTGCCATTGGTTTAGGCCTGGTTCTGGCAAAATTGGTTACAGAAACCTTGCTCTTTTTAGTCAGCTACAGGGTCCAACATAACGTCGTTTTTGCTTAATAGCTGACTTGAAAATCGCTAACTGATTGAATAGAGATAGCTTATTTACCTCTCGATTACTTCTAAAAATATAGAAAGAACTACCGTTTTCGACATTCGGTAGTTTTTAATGATTATCGAAATGTTTTTCAATTTACATTATGATTAAAAATTGAAATGACTTGATAAAGACTCGAAATGGCTGAAAAAAATATGCTATAATGAAATTGTTTGAATTATGTAGATTTCATTCAAACTAGGAAAATGAAAAGAGGACCTAAAATGGGAAAAAAGGTACATTATAAGCTTCACAAAGTTAAGAAGCAGTGGGTGACGATTGCCGTCACTTCGGCAGCACTTGCCTCTATTGTAGGTGGTGCTACAGTAGCTAATCAAAAGGTTTCAGCCGATGAAACAACAGAACCAGTTGCTACTACGACAGCTGAAAGCGATGTTGTGGTCGAAACGCATGAAGTAGCGACTCCAGCAGCAACTGCTACGACAGATGTTACAGCAGTAACAAATGACAAGGCAGCTGATACTACAACAGTCGAAACTCCTGCGGCAGCAACCACTGCAGCAGATACAAGTGCTAATACGGTGGCACCAGCAACAACTGATCGTGCAACAGTAGTAAATGATGCAACAACAGAAGCACCAGCTACAACTGCGACTGCGACAGATACAACGCTTACAGTAGCTGAAAAACCAAAATCTGGCGTTACTGAAAAAGAAGAAACAGCAGCACTCTCTTTGGACAACATCAAACAAGTTGATGGTAAATACTATTATGTCAAAGAAGATGGTTCATACAAAACAAACTTTGCTGTTTCAGTTAATGGCCAGTTGCTTTACTTTGGTAAAGATGGTGCTTTGACAAGCACATCAACACACTCGTTCACACCAGGTACAACTAATCTAGTTGATGCTTTCTCTTCACATAACCGTGCTTACGATTCTAAGAAAGAAAGCTTTGAGTTGGTAGATGGTTATTTGACACCTAATAGCTGGTACCGTCCAGTCACTATTTTGGAAAATGGTGAAAAATGGCGTGTATCAACTGAGAAAGACTTCCGTCCACTTTTGATGGCATGGTGGCCTGATGTAGATACACAAGTGGCCTACCTCAATACTTTCTCTAAACATTTTAACCTTAACGCAACTTATTCAACCAGCCAAAGTCAATCAGAATTGAATGCAGCTGCTAAGACTATTCAAATTAAGATTGAGCAAGAAATCTCTGCTAAACAATCAACAGAATGGCTTCGTCAAGCAATTGAGTCTTTTGTAAAAGAACAAGACCAGTGGAATACTACAACTGAAAACTATACCCTTGCTGACCACCTTCAAGGGGGAGCTCTTCTTTATGTCAATAATGACAAGACCCCTTGGGCAAATTCTGATTACCGTTTGCTTAACCGTACACCAAGTAACCAAGATGGTTCTCTAAATGGTACAGGAAGATACTTGGGTGGTTATGAATTCCTACTTGCCAATGACGTTGATAACTCAAATCCAGTTGTGCAAGCTGAGCAGTTGAACCAAATTCACTATCTTGTGAACTGGGGATCAATTGTTATGGGTGATAAGGATGCTAACTTTGATGGTATCCGTGTTGATGCAGTTGATAATGTTGATGCAGACCTTCTCCAAGTTTATACAAACTACTTCCGAGCAGCCTTTGGTGTGGATAAATCTGAAGCTAATGCACTCGCTCACATTTCTATCCTTGAAGCTTGGGATTTAAATGATAATGCTTATAATCAAAAACATGATGGTGCAGCCCTTGCCATGGATAATAACCTTCGTTATGCAATTATGGGTGCACTTTATGGATCGGGCTCTTCATTGAAAGATTTGATTACTAGCAGTTTGACAGACCGTACAAATAATAGTAAGTATGGAGATACACAAGCTAACTATATCTTTGCGCGTGCTCATGATAACCTTGTTCAAGATATCATTCGTGATATTGTTCAAAAAGAGATCAATCCAAAATCAGATGGTTATACCATGACTGATGCTGAATTGAAACGTGCCTTTGAAATCTATAATGAAGATATGAAGAAGGCAGAAAAACGTTATACTATTAACAATATTCCAGCTGCCTATGCTTTGATTCTTCAAAATATGGAGCAGGTAACTCGTGTTTATTATGGAGATCTTTATACGGATAACGGCCAATATATGGCTACCAAGTCTCCTTACTACGATGCTATCACAACGCTCTTGAAGAACCGTATGAAATATGTTTCAGGTGGACAATCGATGAAAGTCGACACGTTCAATGGAAAAGAAATCTTGTCATCTGTTCGTTACGGTAAAGATATTATGACTGCTGACCAAACTACGGGTGTAGCAGAAACAAGTAAACATTCTGGTATGTTGACCCTTATTGCCAATAATCAGGATTTCTCACTGGGTGATGGTACTTTGAAAGTTAACATGGGTAAACTTCATGCTAACCAAGCCTACCGTCCATTACTTCTTGGTACTGATAAGGGAATTGTCACTTACGAAAATGATGCAGCAGCAGCTGGAAAAATTAAATACACTGATGCTGAAGGGAACTTGACTTTCAGTGGAGATGAAATCAAGGGGTATCGAACTGTTGACATGAGAGGTTATCTTGGTGTTTGGGTACCAGTAGGTGCACCTGATAACCAAGATATCCGTGTTAAAGGTTCAGATAAGAAACTTGACAAGACATTTTCTGCTACTGAAGCATTGGACTCACAAGTTATCTATGAAGGTTTCTCAAACTTCCAAGATTTTGTTGAAAAAGATAGCCAATATACTAATAAATTGATTGCAGAAAATGCAGAACTCTTCAAGTCATGGGGAATCACATCATTCGAGATGGCTCCTCAATTTGTATCGGCTGATGACCGTACCTTCCTTGATTCTGTTATCCAAAATGGTTATGCCTTTACTGACCGATATGACCTTGCCATGAGCAAGAATAACAAATACGGTTCTAAAGAAGATCTTCGTGATGCACTTAAAGCCCTTCACAAGCAAGGTATTCAAGCAATTGCTGACTGGGTACCAGATCAACTTTACCAATTACCAGGACAAGAAGTTGTAACAGCAACACGTGCTAATAGTTATGGTACTCCAAAGGCCAATGCTTATATCAATAACACTTTATATGTTGCAAATTCTAAATCATCAGGTAAGGACTTCCAAGCTCAATATGGTGGTGAGTTCCTTGATGAGCTCCAAAAGAAATATCCACAGTTGTTTGAAGATGTGATGATATCAACTGGTAAGAAGATTGATCCATCTGTTAAAATCAAGCAATGGTCTGCTAAGTACATGAATGGTACTAATATCCTTGGTCGTGGTAGTCGTTATGTTCTCAGTAACGATGCTACTGGTCGCTACTATCAAGTTACTGATAATGGCATCTTCTTGCCAAAACCTTTGACAGATCAAGGTGGTAAGACAGGTTTCTACTATGATGGTAAGGGTATGGCCTACTTTGATAATAGTGGTTTCCAAGCTAAGAATGCCTTCATTAAATATGCTGGAAATTACTATTACTTCGATAAAGAAGGTTATATGTTAACTGGTCGTCAAGATATCGATGGTAAGACTTATTTCTTCTTGCCAAACGGTATCCAGCTTCGTGATTCTATTTATCAACAGGATGGTAAATATTATTACTTTGGTAGCTTTGGTGAGCAGTACAAAGATGGTTACTTTGTATTCGATGTACCGAAAGAAGGTACTTCAGAAACAGAAGCTAAATTCCGTTATTTCTCACCAACTGGAGAAATGGCTGTTGGCTTGACTCATGCTGGTGGAGGATTGCAATACTTTGATGAAAATGGCTTCCAAGCTAAAGGTACTAAGTATGTTACTCCAGACGGAAAACTCTACTTCTTCGATAAAAATTCAGGTAATGCCTACACAAATCGTTGGGCTGAAATCGATGGTATCTGGTATGAATTCAATGATCAAGGCTATGCACAAGCTAAGAAGGGTGAATTCTACACAACAGATGGCTCAACATGGTTCTACCGTGATGCAGCTGGTAAAAATGTGACAGGTGCTCTTACTTTGGATGGTCACGAATACTACTTCCGTGCAAATGGTGCCCAAGTTAAAGGTGAATTTGTTACTGAAAATGGCAAGATTAGCTACTACACTGTAGATAATGGTTACAAGGTTAAAGACAAGTTCTTCGAAGTAAACGGCAAATGGTACCATGCTGATAAGGATGGTAACCTCGCCACAGGTCGTCAAACAATTGACCACCTTAACTATTACTTCAATGCTGATGGAAGCCAAGTCAAATCTGATTTCTTCACTCTTGATGGTGGTAAGACATGGTACTATGCCAAAGATAATGGTGAAATCGTGACAGGTGCCTATAGCATTGGCGGTAAAAACTATTACTTCAAAGAAGATGGTAGCCAAGTTAAAGGTGACTTTGTTAAGAATGCTGATGGTTCACTTTCTTACTATGATAAAGATTCAGGGGAGCGTCTCAATAACCGTTTCTTGACAACTGGTAACAATGTTTGGTACTACTTCAAAGATGGTAAGGCTGTAACAGGACGCCAAAATATCGATGGTAAAGAGTATTACTTTGATCATTTGGGACGTCAAGTTAAAGGTAGCCCAATCAGCACACCAAAAGGAGTGGAATACTACGAATCAGTTCTTGGAGAACGTGTGACAAACACATGGATCACTTTCCAAGACGGTAAGACTGTCTTCTTCGATGAAAATGGTTATGCTGATTTTGATAAATAATCAATCAATCTAATCTTAATCTGAGAGATTAAGTGAAAAACGATATGATTTGACATGAATTTATAGGTGAAATTTCTTGAAAACGAGAATCGTTTAAAGAAATTTTGCCTTTTTTTGCTCCTTAAAGAAAAAAATCTGACAAATATCAATTTTGAGTCAGAATCGTTGTAAAAGCCATTGTATCAAGGGTTTTAGTGGTTTTTATAGAAAATAGTTTTACTTATCAAATGATATGAAAATGAGAATTGAAAGCCTATGAAATAGGTGTGTTACAAAACTTTTCTAATGTTGCTGTTATGTTACATATAATTTATAAAAAAACAATTAATTCGAGAAATAGTTAGAAAATAATGATATAATGTAATTGTTTGAAATCGGATAGATTTCAGTCTGATTTTGACAAATAAAATCACGGGGAAAATTATAATGGAAAATAAGGTACACTATAAGCTTCATAAAGTTAAGAAGCAATGGGTCACAATTGCAGTTGCCTCTGCAGCACTTGCTACTGTCGTAGGAGGATTGTCTGCAACAACATCTTCAGTTTCAGCGGATGAAACTCAAGATAAGATAGTAACTCAACCAAATTTAGATACAACAGCCGATTTAGTTACTTCTACAGAAGCAACCAAAGAAGTCGATAAACGTACAAATACAAAAGAAGCAGATGTTTTAACGCCTGCTAAAGAAACAAATGCCGTCGAAACAGCAACTACAACGAACACACAAGCAACAGCTGAAGCAGCTACAACAGCAACAACTTCTGATGTAGCGGTGGCAGCTGTTCCAAATAAAGAAGCAGTTGGAACAACAGATGCACCAGCTGTTACAACTGAAAAAGCAGAAGAACAACCAGCAACAGTGAAGGCTGAAGTTGTAAACACAGAAGTTAAAGCGCCAGAAGCTGCTTTGAAAGATTCAGAAGTAGAAGCTGCGCTTTCCTTGAAAAACATCAAATACACTGATGGTAAATATTACTATGTTAATGAAGATGGTTCACACAAAGAAAACTTTGCCATTACTGTAAATGGTCAATTGCTTTACTTCGGCAAAGATGGCGCCCTTACAAGTTCATCAACACACTCTTTCACACCTGGAACAACAAATATTGTTGATGGTTTCTCAATCAATAACCGTGCCTACGATTCATCTGAAGCAAGTTTTGAATTGATTAATGGTTATTTGACTGCTGATAGCTGGTACCGTCCAGTTTCTATCATCAAAGATGGTGTGACTTGGCAAGCATCAACTGCAGAAGATTTCCGTCCACTTTTGATGGCTTGGTGGCCAAATGTAGATACGCAAGTTAATTACTTGAACTACATGTCTAAAGTCTTCAACTTGGAGGCTAAGTACACAAGCACAGATAAGCAAGCAGACTTAAATCGTGCTGCTAAGGATATCCAAGTTAAGATTGAACAAAAGATTCAGGCTGAAAAATCAACACAATGGTTGCGTGAAACTATCTCTGCCTTTGTTAAGACACAACCACAGTGGAACAAAGAAACTGAAAACTATTCAAAAGGTGGAGGAGAGGATCACCTTCAAGGTGGAGCCCTTCTTTATGTGAATGACTCACGTACACCATGGGCAAATTCTAACTATCGTCTTTTGAACCGTACGGCTACTAACCAGACTGGTACGATTAATAAGTCAGTTCTTGATGAGCAGTCTGACCCAAACCACATGGGTGGCTTCGACTTCTTGCTTGCTAATGACGTAGACTTATCTAACCCAGTTGTTCAAGCGGAACAATTGAACCAAATTCACTACCTTATGAACTGGGGTTCAATTGTTATGGGTGACAAGGATGCTAACTTCGATGGTATCCGTGTCGATGCGGTAGATAATGTCAATGCTGACATGCTTCAACTCTACACAAACTATTTCCGTGAGTACTATGGTGTAAATAAATCTGAGGCGCAAGCTCTTGCTCATATCTCAGTTCTTGAAGCGTGGAGTCTTAACGACAACCATTACAATGACAAGACTGATGGTGCTGCGCTTGCCATGGAAAATAAACAACGTTTGGCCCTCCTTTTCTCATTGGCTAAACCAATTAAGGATCGTACACCAGCTGTAAGTCCTTTGTATAACAATACTTTCAATACGACTCAACGCGATTTTAAGACTGACTGGATTAACAAAGATGGAAGCACTGCCTACAACGAAGACGGTACAGCTAAACAGTCTACAATTGGTAAATACAATGAGAAATACGGAGACGCGTCAGGAAACTACGTCTTTATCCGTGCCCATGATAACAACGTTCAAGATATTATTGCTGAAATCATTAAGAAAGAAATCAATAAAAAATCAGATGGTTTCACTATCTCTGATTCTGAAATGAAGCAAGCATTTGAAATTTACAACAAAGACATGCTCAGCAGCAATAAGAAATATACCTTGAATAACATCCCTGCAGCTTATGCTGTAATGTTGCAGAACATGGAAACGATCACTCGTGTCTACTATGGAGACCTTTATACAGATGACGGTCACTATATGGAAACTAAATCACCATATCACGACACCATCGTTAACTTGATGAAGAACCGTATCAAGTATGTATCTGGTGGACAAGCGCAACGTTCTTACTGGTTGCCAACTGATGGTAAGATGGACAATTCAGATGTTGAACTTTACCGCACAAGTGAAGTCTACACTTCAGTACGTTATGGTAAAGACATCATGACAGCTGACGATACAGAAGGTTCTAAATACAGCCGTACCTCTGGTCAGGTAACTCTTGTAGTGAATAATCCAAAATTGACTTTGGATCAGTCAGCTAAACTTAATGTTGAAATGGGTAAAATCCATGCCAACCAGAAATACCGTGCTTTGATTGTTGGTACAGCTGATGGTATCAAGAACTTTACATCTGATGCAGAGGCAATCGCAGCAGGTTACGTGAAAGAAACAGACAGCAATGGTGTCTTGACTTTCGGCGCTAATGACATCAAGGGTTATGAAACATTTGATATGTCAGGTTTCGTAGCAGTTTGGGTTCCAGTCGGAGCTTCAGATGATCAAGATATCCGTGTAGCACCTTCAACAGAAGCTAAAAAAGAAGGCGAATTGACCCTTAAAGCGACTGAGGCTTATGATTCACAATTGATCTACGAAGGATTCTCAAACTTCCAAACTATCCCGGATGGTTCAGATCCTTCAGTCTATACTAACCGTAAGATTGCTGAAAATGTTGATTTGTTCAAATCATGGGGCGTAACATCATTTGAAATGGCACCACAATTTGTATCTGCCGATGACGGTACCTTCCTTGACTCAGTTATCCAAAATGGTTATGCCTTTGCAGATCGTTATGATCTTGCCATGAGTAAGAACAATAAATATGGTTCTAAAGAAGATCTTCGTGATGCTCTTAAAGCCCTTCACAAAGCGGGTATCCAAGCAATCGCTGACTGGGTTCCAGACCAAATTTACCAATTGCCAGGTAAAGAAGTCGTAACAGCGACTCGTACTGACGGTGCAGGACGTAAGATTGCAGATGCTATCATTGATCACTCACTTTATGTAGCTAACTCTAAGTCATCAGGTAGGGATTACCAAGCTCAATATGGTGGCGAATTCTTAGCTGAACTTAAAGCTAAGTACCCTAAAATGTTCACGGAAAACATGATCTCAACTGGTAAACCAATTGATGATTCTGTTAAATTGAAACAATGGAAGGCTAAATACTTCAACGGAACAAACGTTCTTGACCGCGGTGTTGGCTATGTACTTAGCGATGAAGCAACTGGTAAATATTTCACTGTCACTAAAGAAGGTAACTTCATTCCTCTTCAATTGACAGGAAATGAAAAGGCTGTTACTGGGTTCTCAAATGATGGTAAGGGAATCACTTACTTCGGTACAAGTGGTAATCAAGCTAAATCTGCCTTTGTTACTTTCAATGGAAATACCTATTACTTTGATGCACGTGGTCACATGGTTACAAATGGTGAATACTCACCAAATGGTAAAGATGTTTATCGTTTCTTGCCAAATGGTATCATGTTGAGCAATGCCTTCTATGTTGATGCTAACGGTAATACTTACCTTTATAACTATAAAGGTCAAATGTACAAGGGTGGTTACACTAAATTTGATGTAACTGAAACTGATAAAGATGGTAATGAATCTAAGGTTGTGAAATTCCGTTACTTCACTAATGAAGGTGTCATGGCTAAAGGTCTTACTGTTATCGATGGTTCCACACAATACTTTGGTGAAGATGGTTTCCAAACTAAAGATAAGTTAGCAACCTATAAAGGTAAGACTTATTACTTCGAAGCTCATACTGGTAATGCTATCAAGAACACTTGGAGGAACATCGATGGTAAATGGTACCACTTCGATGAAAATGGTGTTGCCGCTACAGGTGCTCAAGTTATCAATGGTCAAAAACTTTACTTTAATGAAGATGGAAGTCAAGTTAAAGGTGGCGTTGTTAAGAATGCAGATGGTACTTATAGTAAGTACAAAGAAGGTTCTGGAGAGCTAGTGACTAACGAATTCTTCACAACTGATGGCAATGTTTGGTACTATGCAGGCGCTAATGGTAAGACTGTTACAGGTGCTCAAGTTATCAATGGACAACACCTCTACTTTAATGCAGACGGAAGCCAAGTTAAGGGTGGTATTGTTAAGAATGCAGATGGTACTTATAGCAAGTATGATGCTGCAACAGGTGAACGCTTGACTAATGAGTTCTTCACAACAGGAGACAACAATTGGTACTATATCGGTGCTAATGGTAAGTCAGTGACTGGTGAAGTTAAAATTGGTGACGATACTTATTACTTTGCTAAAGATGGTAAACAAGTAAAAGGGCAAACAGTAAGTGCTGGCAATGGTCGAATCAGCTATTACTATGGTGATAGTGGTAAGAGAGCTGTTAGCACATGGGTAGAAATTCAACCAGGAGTTTACGTTTACTTTGATAAGAATGGTCTTGCTTACCCACCTAGAGTGCTAAACTAATTGATTTAAAAAGGAGAACTTCGGTTCTCTTTTTTATATTTTCTAGGAAAAGGTTCTTTTTGAAAAATACCCTTTCAAGTCGCTTACATGACGGATTTTTAATTTAATATTAAGATGGTAAAAAAGTCATTAAAATAAGTTGTATTAAGTTTTTTTGATAGTGAAAAATGATATAATAAGTAAGTCTTTAAGGTGTAGATTTTAAGACAAAAAATATATTGGGGAAAAATTGAATATGGAAAATAAAGTACGCTATAAACTGCACAAAGTGAAGAAGCAATGGGTTACTTTAGCGGTTGCTTCAGTAGCCTTGGCTACCATTGTTGGTGCTAGTGTTACCACGTCTTCACTTGTTTCGGCAGAAGAAATAAATAATACTAATGGATCACCTTCAACAACTACAGTCGGGGAAAATACAAATCCTGTGGTTGAAAAAGAGGTAGGCACAACAACAGAGGTGGCAAATACTTCAAATGCCACAACAACAGACCGAGCAGCAGTTACTGCTGATAAACCAGCTGAAACGACAGTTCAACCAAATTCAGGAGCAACTAGTGATAGAGCTGTAGCAGTAGAGGTTGAAGCCAAACCTGAAACGACTGCTAAGCCAGAAGTAGCCGCTAAACCAGAAACAGCTACAACATCTGAAGTAGCTGCAAATGCTGGAGTAGCCGCTCCAACGACTGAGAAGTCTAAAGAGCTTTCTGAAGCTGAAATTAAAGCTGCAGTCTCACTCGATAATATTAAAAAAGAAAAAGATGGTAAATATTACTATCTTTTAGAAGATGGATCACATAAGAAAAACTTTGCCATTACTGTAAATGGTCAGGTCCTTTATTTTGATGAGAATGGTGTCCTTTCAAGCACATCAACTTATTCATTCACACAAGAAACAACAAATCTTGTCACTGATTTTACTAAAAACAATGCTGCTTACGATTCAACAAAAGCAAGCTTTGAACTTGTTGATGGTTATTTGACAGCTGATAGTTGGTACCGTCCAAAAGAAATCCTTGAAGCAGGAACAACTTGGAAAGCGTCAACTGAAAAAGATTTTCGCCCACTTTTGATGTCTTGGTGGCCTGATAAGGATACTCAAGTAGCTTACTTGAACTACATGACTAAGGCTCTTAGCAATGGTGAAGAAACAAAAGATGTCTTTACGATTGAAAATTCTCAAGCTAGCTTGAATGCCGCTGCTCAAATCATTCAACGTAAGATTGAGGTTAAGATTGCTGCTAATAAGTCAACAGACTGGTTGCGTCAGTCAATCGAGGCCTTTGTTAAAGACCAAGATAAATGGGACATTAACTCTGAATCTCCAGGTAAAGAACACTTCCAAAAAGGGGCTCTCCTCTTTGTTAATAGTGATTTAACGAAGTGGGCTAACTCAGACTACCGTAAACTTGACCAAACGGCAACAAGTCGTTTGGCAAACGATAAGATCAAGAGTGGTAGTGATGCTGGTTATGAGTTCTTGCTATCAAGCGATATCGACAACTCAAACCCAATTGTGCAAGCTGAAATGCTTAACCAATTGTATTACTTCATGAACTGGGGACAAATCGTCTTTGGTGACAAGGACAAAGATGCTCACTTTGATGGTATCCGTGTTGATGCTGTGGACAATGTCAGCATCGATATGCTTCAATTAGTGTCTTCATACATGAAGGCTGCTTACAAGGTCAATGAGTCTGAAGCACGTGCCCTTGCTAATATCTCAATTCTTGAAGCTTGGTCTCAAAACGACCCATATTATGTGGACGAACATAATACAGCTGCCCTTTCTATGGATAATGGTCTCCGTTTGTCTATTGTTCATGGATTGACTCGTCCAGTAACTAATAAAGGTACAGGTGCTCGTAATGCATCAATGAAGGACCTTATTAACGGTGGTTATTTCGGTCTTTCAAACCGTGCGGAAGTTACCTCATATGATCAACTTGGTTTTGCAACCTATCTCTTTGTTCGTGCACACGACTCAGAAGTTCAAACGGTTATCGCAGACATTATCAGCAAAAAAATTGATCCTACAACAGATGGATTTACTTTTACATTAGATCAATTGAAACAAGCTTTTGACATTTATAATGCTGATATGTTGAAAGTGGATAAGGAATATACGCATTCAAATATTCCTGGAGCTTATGCTTTGATGCTTCAAACAATGGGTGCAGCAACACGTGTTTATTATGGAGACTTGTATACTGATAATGGTCAGTACATGGCTAAGAAATCACCATACTTTGATCAAATCACAACTCTTCTTAAAGCGCGTCCTAAATATGTAGCTGGTGGACAAACATCTTATATCCACAATCTTGCTGGAGATGGCGTATCGTCTGCTAAAGACAATAAAGAAGTTTTGGTTTCTGTCCGTTATGGTCAAGATTTGATGTCTAAGACTGATACAGAAGGTGGAAAATACGGTCGTAATTCTGGTATGTTGACCCTCATTGCTAATAACCCAGATTTGAAATTAGCAGATGGTGAAACAATTACTGTAAATATGGGTGCAGCCCACAAGAACCAAGCCTACCGTCCACTCTTGCTTGGTACGGATAAAGGTATCGTGTCCTCATTGAATGATTCAGATACTAAGATTGTTAAATACACAGATGCACAAGGAAATCTTGTCTTCACAGCTGATGAAATCAAAGGCTTTAAGACTGTTGATATGAGTGGTTACCTTTCAGTTTGGGTACCAGTAGGTGCGACTGACGATCAAAACGTTCTTGCCAAACCATCAACAAAAGCCTACAAAGAAGGGGATAAGGTTTATAGCTCTTCTGCAGCACTTGAAGCACAAGTGATTTACGAAGGTTTCTCAAACTTCCAAGACTTTGTCAAAGAGGATAGTCAATATACTAACAAATTGATTGCAGCTAACGCAGACCTCTTCAAGTCATGGGGTATTACGTCATTTGAGATTGCACCTCAATATGTCTCATCTAAGGATGGCACTTTCCTTGATTCTATTATTGAAAATGGTTATGCCTTCACAGACCGTTACGACTTTGCCATGAGCAAAAACAATAAATATGGTTCAAAAGAAGATCTTCGTGATGCCCTCAAGGCTCTTCACAAACAAGGTATTCAAGTCATTGCTGACTGGGTTCCAGACCAATTGTATACTCTCCCAGGTAAAGAAGTAGTGACAGCTACTCGTACAGATACGCATGGTAAGGTGCTTGATGATACTAGCTTGGTTAATAAGCTCTATGTGACAAATACCAAGTCATCAGGAAATGATTTCCAAGCACAGTATGGTGGGGCCTTCCTCGACAAACTTCAAAAACTTTATCCAGAAATCTTCAAAGAAGTTATGGAAGCGTCAGGTAAGACAATTGATCCATCTGTGAAGATTAAACAATGGGAAGCTAAGTACTTTAACGGTACAAACATCCAAAAACGTGGTTCAGACTACGTTCTCAGCGATGGTAAATTGTACTTCACCGTTAACGATAAAGATACCTTCCTTCCAGCTGCCTTGACTGGTGATACAAAAGCTAAAACTGGATTTGCTTATGATGGTACAGGGGTAACTTATTATACAACATCTGGTACTCAAGCTAAGAGTCAATTTGTGACATATAATGGCAAACAGTACTACTTTAACGATAAGGGTTACCTTGTAACTGGTGAACAAGCTATCGACGGTTCAAACTATTTCTTCTTGCCAAATGGTGTTATGTTTACTGATGGTGTTATTAAAAATGCCAAAGGTCAATCATTGGTTTATGGTAAGTCAGGTAAATTGACGACTCAAACTGGTTGGAAAGAAGTTACTGTTAAAGATGATAGTGGTAAGGAAGAGAAATTCTACCAATACTTCTTCAAAGGTGGCATCATGGCTACTGGTTTGACTGAAGTAGAAGGTAAGGAAAAATACTTCTATGACAATGGTTACCAAGCTAAAGGCATCTTCATTCCTACAAAAGATGGACATTTGATGTTCTTCTGTGGCGATTCAGGTGAACGTAAGTACTCAGGCTTCTTTGAACAAGATGGTAACTGGTACTACGCTAATGATAAGGGCTATGTTGCCACTGGATTTACTAAGGTAGGCAAACAAAACCTTTACTTCAATGAAAAAGGTGTTCAAGTTAAGAACCGCTTCTTCCAAGTTGGTGATGCTACATACTATGCAAATAACGAAGGTGATGTTCTTCGTGGTGCGCAAACCATCAATGGTGACGAGCTCTACTTTGATGAGTCAGGTAAACAAGTTAAAGGTGAGTTCGTGAACAATCCTGATGGAACGACTTCATACTACGATGCCATTACAGGTGTGAAACTTGTGGATACATCACTAGTAGTTAATGGTCAAACCTTTAATATCGATGCTAAGGGTGTTGTGACTAAGGCACATACACCAGGCTTCTATACTACAGGGGACAACAACTGGTTCTATGCAGATTCACATGGACGTAATGTCACAGGTGCTCAGATTATCAATGGTCAACATCTCTACTTTGATGCAAATGGTCGTCAAGTTAAGGGTGGCTTCGTAATGAACACTGACGGTAGTCGTTCATTCTACCATTGGAATACTGGTGATAAATTGGTATCAACCTTCTTCACTACCGGTCATGATAGATGGTATTATGCTGATGATAAGGGAAATGTCGTTACAGGAGCTCAAGTGATTAACGGTCAAAAACTCTTCTTTGCTACTGATGGTAAACAGGTTAAAGGTGACTTTGCAACAAATGCGAATGGCAGCCGTTCATACTACCATGGAGCTACTGGTAATAAGTTAGTATCAACCTTCTTCACTACTGGAGACAACAACTGGTATTATGCTGATGCCAAAGGTGAACTTGTTGTTGGCGAACAGACGATCAACGGCCAAAACCTTTACTTTGACCAAACTGGTAAGCAAGTGAAAGGTGCAACAGCTGCGAATCCTGATGGCTCAATCTCTTACTATGATGTTCATACAGGGGAAAAGGCTATTAATCGTTGGGTTAAAATTCCTTCAGGGCAATGGGTATACTTCAATGCTCAAGGAAAAGGCTACGTGTCAAATTAAGATTAATGAATGAAAGAAGTCAATCACTTTTGTGGTGGCTTTTTTCGTAAAAAATTGTCTAACTTTTATACATTCAGGTCATTTGTCTGGCCAAAAAAGTGGTATAATAACTCTTGCTAAATCTTTATTTTGGAGTACACATGGCTAAGTCAAAAAATACTATTGAAAGTCGGATAGATTACTCGATTCTCCTGCCAGTTCTCATATTGCTACTGGTTGGCCTGGTTTCGATATTTATCGCGACAAATTTTGATTACCCAAAGAATCTTGTGCAAGTCATGTCTCAGCAAGTACTATGGATTTTTCTAGGTTCAGTACTTGCTTTTGTTGTCATGTTATTTAATACAGAGTTTCTTTGGAAGGTAACCCCCTGGCTCTATATTTTCGGTCTGGGGCTTATGGTTCTACCTCTCGTTTTCTATTCCCCTGCTTTGGTAGCTTCGACGGGAGCAAAAAACTGGGTAAGCATTGGATCAGTCACCCTTTTTCAACCATCTGAATTTATGAAGATATCCTACATCCTTTTTCTATCGAGAATAGGTGTTTGGGCTAAGCAAGGAAAGGAAGTGACTGACCTTAAGGATGACTGGTTGCTACTTTTCCAATATGTAGCTGTTACGCTTCCTGTCTTGGGGTTATTAGTTCTTCAAGGAGATATGGGGACCGCCTTAGTCTTTCTGGCTATTTTAGCCGGTATCGTAGTGGTTTCGGGGATATCCTGGCGTATTATCTTACCGGTAGTTCTAGCTTTTGCAACAGGATTAGCCTTGTTTGTAATGGTATTTACTACAGATTGGGGTAAGGAAGCCATGCTCAAGATGGGGGTTCAAACCTACCAGATTAACCGTATCTCAGCTTGGTTGGATCCCTTCACTTATGCAGATGGTATCGCCTTTCAACAGACACAAGGGATGATTTCGATTGGTACTGGAGGAATCTATGGTAAAGGCTTTAATCATCTGGAGTTGAACGTACCGGTTCGTGAGAGTGACATGATTTTCACAGTCATTGCGGAAGATTTTGGTTTGGTAGGTGGTGGATTGGTTCTTTTAACCTATCTCTTCCTCATTTACCGCATGTTGCGAGTGACGTTTAAGTCTAACAATCGTTTCTATACCTTTATTTCGACAGGTTTTATCATGATGATTGTCTTCCATATTTTTGAAAATATTGGGGCAGCAGTGGGAATTCTTCCTTTGACAGGTATTCCTTTGCCCTTTATTTCACAAGGGGGATCATCGCTCATCTCTAACTTGATTGGTGTTGGTTTGGTGCTTTCAATGGCTTATCAGACTAACCTCAACGAGGAAAATAAAATTCTCCTGGCTATGTCTCGTCGTATGCGTACGTCTGGAACTAGTCAAGTGAAACCTATTTCTAAGAGTAAGTCTAAGAAAAACAAGCCTTCGAAGAGTGTTACTATGGCCACTCAAGAATTGGGCAAGGCTAAAGATAAGGTTGATAAGGCCACTGAGAAAATGCGTCAAACCATTTCTCAAAATACGCCAAGCATTCATCAAGGGAAGCGTCGTAAGGGTTCGAAAAAGAAACCGACACGTAAACATTAAGAAGAAGCAAGTTGGTTAATCCAACTTGTTTTTCTTTGAAAAAAAATTAAGGTCTGTGACCTTCTCTTTGCCCCTGCCTGTGGTATAATAAAAGTTGACTATTTTGAAAAGGGGTTTGCTATGATAGAGACAGCCAAACAGCAAGAACGTGCTATTTTAGTAGGTGTTGAATTGCAAGAAACAGAGCATTTTGACATGTCAATGGAGGAACTTGCCAGTCTTGCCAAAACTGCAGGAGCAGAGGTTGTAGCTAGCTATACCCAAAAACGTGAACGCTATGATAGTAAGTCTTTCGTAGGTTCAGGAAAATTAGAAGAAATCAAGGCCATGGTGGATGCGGATGAGATTACTACTGTCATTGTCAATAACCGTTTAACGCCTCGTCAAAATACCAATCTTGAAGCAGCATTTGGCGTAAAAGTTATTGATCGTATGCAATTAATTTTGGATATCTTTGCCATGAGGGCTAGAAGCCATGAAGGGAAACTTCAGGTTCACCTAGCTCAGCTTAAGTACATGTTACCTCGTTTGGCTGGTCAAGGGATTATGCTCAGCCGTCAAGCAGGGGGCATTGGTAGCCGTGGACCTGGTGAAAGTCAGTTGGAGCTCAATCGTCGTTCGATTCGTAACCAGATAGCCGATATTGAACGCCAGTTAAAGATTGTTGAGAAGAACCGAGAAACCATTCGTGAAAAGCGTGTCGACTCAACTACCTTTAAAATTGGCTTGATAGGTTACACCAATGCTGGGAAGTCAACAATCATGAACCTTATGACGGATGATAAGCAGTATGAGGCCAATGAACTTTTCGCGACCTTGGATGCAACGACTAAGAAAATTTACTTAAAAGATCAGTTTCAAGTGACCTTGACAGATACGGTTGGTTTTATCCAGGATTTGCCAACAGAATTGGTTGCTGCCTTTAAGTCAACGCTTGAAGAAAGTCGTAATGTGGACCTCCTTTTGCATGTCATTGATGCGAGTGATCCTAATCACGAAGAGCATGAAAAGGTGGTCTTAGACATTCTCAAAGACTTAGACATGACTGATATTCCTCGACTAGCAATCTACAATAAGATGGATGTAGCTGATAATCTAGTAGCAACAGTCTTTCCTAATGTTCGCCTCTCAGCACGTGACAAGGGAAGTCGTGAGGCCCTCAGAAGACTCTTGATTGATGAAATTCAACAGATTTTTGAACCCTTTAGTATTAAGGTACATCAGGATCAAGCTTATAAACTTTATCAGTTGAGTCAATTGGCCTTGCTAGATAGCTACACTTTTGAGACAGAAGTGGAAGAAATTACAGGCTATATTTCACCGAAAAATAAATGGAAATTGGAAGAATTTTATGACTGATTATATGGATTTAGCTTTAAAATATGGTGGTTTTACAAGTTTAGATAAGGTCTATCTGGAAAATACCTTATCAGACCTTTCGGACAGTCAAAAATTGGCCTTCATTACACCACCACCAAGCGTGATTAATGCTTATTTTGCAGAGATCTACCAGAAACAATCTCCTGAAGCAGCGACGGGTTACTACTTGGAACTTTCAAAAGAGTTGAACCTCTTTAACCCTGCACCATCTTTTGATGAGCACAAGCCTTTTATTCGTCTCAATCTTTCAGGAAAATCTTACGGTTTTTGCTATGAAAATGCCGATGAAGTGGCCCTAGTCTTTGCAGAGCATTCAGAGGTTCCAACGGCTAGTATTTTGTTTGAGCTTGCTCAAGTTTTCCCACAGTATAAGGTTTATCTTGAAGGAACTCAAATTAAAATGGCCAAGGTTTACTTTGATGAAGAAGTGTTGGAAGAGTTGACACCAGAGACTCAGTTACTAAGTCGTGTAACTAAACTGAAGGGAAATGTCATTAAGTTGGCTAGCTTTAATCAAGATGAATTAGTGGAACTTTTAGCTCAATATAAAGGGCAAACTGTTTATTATGGCTTTGCTCAGCGTGAATGCCTGGCTTATATTGTCCAGAAATAAAAAGAACGATAGATAGAAAGTATAGGAAGTCATGGAATTACAATTTTTAGGGACGGGTGCCGGGCAGCCCTCCAAGGCCCGTAACGTGTCGAGTCTGGTTCTGAAGTTACTCGATGAAATCAATGAGGTCTGGATGTTTGACTGTGGGGAAGGTACTCAACGTCAGATTTTAGAAACAACAATCAAACCTCGTAAAGTTAAAAAAATCTTTATCACACATATGCACGGGGACCATATCTTCGGTCTACCTGGTTTCTTGGCTACTCGTTCTTTCCAATCTAGTGAAGAACAAACTGACCTTGAAGTTTATGGTCCAGTCGGTATTAAGCAATACGTCATGACTAGCCTTCGTACCTCGGGGACACGTTTACCTTATCATGTGCATTTTAAGGAAATTGATGAGCATAAGCTAGGCTTGGTTATGGAAAATGACAAGTTCGCTGTTTATGCAGATAAGTTGGATCACACCATTTTTTGTATTGGTTACCGTGTGGTTCAAAAGGATCTCGAAGGAACCTTGGATGCTGAGGCTCTTAAAGCAGCAGGTGTGCCATTTGGACCACTTTTTGGTCAAATTAAGAATGGTCAAGATGTGGTTCTTGAAGATGGAACGAAAATCATTGCCAAGGACTTCATTTCCGCGCCTAAGAAAGGTAAAGTTATCACTATCTTAGGTGATACCCGTAAGACAAATGCCAGTGTTCGTCTTGGATTGGGTGCAGATGTCTTGGTTCATGAGTCTACTTATGGGAAGGGCGATGAAAAAATTGCCAAGAGCCATGGACATTCAACCAATATGCAAGCAGCACAGGTAGCTAAGGATGCGTCAGCAAAACGCCTTCTTCTAAATCACGTATCAGCACGTTTCATGGGGCGTGATATCGGTAAGATGGCAGCAGATGCTAAAACAATTTTCGAAAACACCCACATCGTTCGTGACTTGGAAGAGGTAGAAATCTAATGGCTAAACAACGTATTATTGCTATTACTGGTGCCTCAGGAGGCCTTGCTCAAGAAATTGTCAAGCAGCTCTCACCCAGTGATGGTATTATCCTCTTAGGACGAGACAAGGACAAACTTGAGAAATGTTATCGCCATGTGGAAAATAAAACTTGCCTTGCCATTGACCTAAGAGACGACAAGGCCATTAAAGAGATGGTAGATTATCTCTATCAACGATTTGGACGTATTGACGTCTTTATCAATAATGCTGGTTACGGTGAATTCAAGTCTTATGATAACTACACTAGCCAAGAAGTCCGTGACATGTTTGACATCAATACCTTTGCAACGTTGACCTTTTCACGTCTGATGGCTGAGAAAATGGTGGAGCAGGGCAATGGGCATATCGTTAATATTGCTAGTATGGCGGGAAAAATTGCGACAGCTAATTCAAGTGTTTATGCAGCGACAAAGTTTGCGGTAATTGGCTTTTCAGATGCCCTGCGTTTAGAGTTGGCTGATAAGGGAGTCTATGTGACTACGGTCAATCCAGGTCCAATTGAGACATCTTTCTTCAATCAAGCTGATCCCTCTGGAGCTTATCTTGAGAGTGTTAAGAAATTTGTCCTCAGTCCTAAATACGTGGCTAAAAAGATTGTCCGTATTCTGGGCAAAAATAAACGTGAAGTCAATCTACCACGACTCTTAGCAGTTGCCCATAAAGGCTATACGCTATTTCCACACATCTCGGACAAACTAGCTACCAATATGTTTAACTACAAATAAGGGGATGCCAGATGGCAGCTAATATCCAAGCCTATTTAGAAAATCTCCAGCAACCCTGGGGTCAAATCTATTATGATATTCTTTTTGACCAATTACAGGACATCAAGGGTAAGCGAGTTCTTGATTTTGGTAGTGGCTTTGGCCTTGTAGCCAAGCACCTAGCGCAAGAAAATAAAGTCCTTGTTGTGGAGCCTAATGAAGAAATGGTGGCCTTGCGTACCCAAGATTACACCTACCAACAACTAGTCGGAAGTCTGGATCAGTTAGAAAGCTTTGAGGATGCTAGCTTTGATGTCATTCTCTGCCACAATGTCTTAGAGTATGTAGAGGATCGCAAGGTGGTTCTCAAGGAATTCACCCGCCTCTTGAAACCAGGTGGCCTGCTCTCTATCGTCAAGCACAATGAAGTCGGACGCGTCCTGCAGACCGTCGTCTTTGAAAATGATACTCAGAAAGCGCTTGATCTCCTAGCAGGTCAGAATCTGGAAACCCACTCCACTCCATGGGCTTGGCCCAGGCCTATGATCTAGATAGAGCAGTAGAAGACCTAGCCCTCGAAGTTCAGGACTACCAAGGAATTCGTGTCTTTTACGCCTTGCAGGACAATCACTTTAAAGGACAAGAAGGCTGGCGAGAGTCTATGCTCAAGATGGAGCTGGCCGTTTACCAAGAGTCCCCTTACAGAGATATCGCCTTCTTCCAGCACTATACCTTAAAAAGGAGTTAAGATGTTAAATTATAAAAAAGGGATTCCAGCGATAACAGACCTACTCGCACTGTACAGTTCAGTCGGCTGGACCAATTATACTAACAATCCAACCATGCTAGAAGAAGCTGTCAAAGCCAGTCTATGGCAGTTGGCGGTCTATGATAAGGAAGAGTTAGTAGCCTACATTCGCTTGGTAGGAGATGGGCACTCTGTCCTTTTGGTGCAGGACCTCTTGGTGCGACCAGATTACCAGCGCCAAGGCATCGGAAAAAAAACTCTTAGAAAAGGCTTTAGAGACGTTCCCCCATGTCTATCAACGGCTCCTTGTCACTGAACGTAGCGAGAAAAATTTAGCCTTTTACCAGTCCTTGGGCTTTGTCGAACTTTCAGAGCAAGCTTGTACAGGGATGATTTATAAATATTGATGTATAGGATTTCCAAATAGGGAATCTTTTTCTTGTTTTTCCTAATATTACTTGAAAATGATAGTAGAATAGAGTTAGTTAACGTAAAGAGGAGAAGGGAATATTTGAGAAAACACAAGTCAAATAAGGAGCAATACCCAGTTTTTTATTTTGTCTAGAAAAGCAGGGCTTTATTGAAAATATAGCACGAGTTGAAGCACCTTCCGATGTTTTCCATTCTCTTTTTAGGAAACTTAGGTTTCTATCCACTATGATAAATTTTTTCATGTTATAATAGGTAGACTAGATGACAGGGAGAAAATATAAAAACATGATTACATCAACGTATGATTGGAAAATAAACACAAAAGAGCCAGATGCTGGCTTTTTTAAACTTGCCAAAGAACATGGGCTGGCAGAAACAGCAGCCAAGATTGCTTATGAACGTGGCATTACGACAGAAGAGGCTCTTGAAGACTTTCTTAAGGCTGATCTATCACACCTTCATGATCCTTATCTTCTTCATGATATGGACAAGGCAGTGGCTAGAATTCGTCAGGCCATTGAAAATTACGAGCAAATCTTAGTCTATGGAGATTATGATGCGGATGGGATGACGTCAGCATCGATTGTCAAGGAAGCTCTTGAAATGATGGGCGCTGAAGCTCGAGTCTATTTGCCTAACCGTTTCACAGATGGTTATGGACCAAACGAAAGTGTCTACAAGTATTTCATTGAGCAGGAAGGCATTTCACTCATTGTTACAGTGGATAATGGGGTAGCGGGTAATGAGGCTATTGCGTATGCGCAAGAGCAAGGTGTGGACGTTATCGTTACAGATCATCATAGCATGCCATCACAGCTTCCAGATGCCTACGCCATTGTCCATCCAGAGCATCCAGATGCCGATTATCCTTTTAAGTATTTGGCAGGATGTGGTGTAGCTTTCAAATTAGCAACTGCCCTCCTTGAAACTATTCCTACAGAGATGTTGGACTTGGTAGCCATTGGTACCATTGCCGATATGGTTAGCCTTACGGATGAAAATCGTATTATGGTCAAGGTCGGGCTGGAAATTCTCAAGACTACTGAGCGAATTGGGCTTCAAGAATTGCTCCGCATTTCAGATGTGGACCCAACAACGATTTCCGAAGAAACGGTAGGTTTCAAACTGGCTCCTCAACTCAATGCCTTGGGACGCTTAGATGATCCAAATCCAGCCATTGAATTGCTGACCGGATTTGACGATGAGGAAGCTCAAGCCATTGCCTTGGAAATCAATGCTAAAAATGAAGAACGTAAGGAAGTTGTTCAAAAAATCTTTGATGAAGCCATGACTATGGTAGACTTGGAAAAACCAGTTCAGGTTTTGGCCAAGGAAGGTTGGCATCCTGGTGTTCTAGGTATTGTAGCGGGGCGCATCATGGAACAAATCAGCCAGACAGTAGTGGTTTTGAATATTGAAGATGGCTTGGCTAAGGGATCAGCCCGTAGTTTGGAATCAATCAATATCTTCCATGCCCTTGATGATCACAGAGACATCTTTACTGCTTTTGGAGGACATGCTGGAGCGGCTGGAATGACCCTTCCGGAGGAAAATCTTGGTCAACTCTCAGATATTTTGTGTCATTATGTCTACGATAATGACATTGATACAAGTGCCAAAAATACGCTTAATTTAGACGAGGAGCTCCAACTCAGCGAGCTTAGCTTGGATACCATTAAGAGCCTAGAAAAATTAGCACCTTTTGGTATGGATAATAAAAAGCCAGTCTTTTGGCTACATGATATTACCGTTACTCAAGCTAGGACAATGGGACAAAATGGAGCCCATCTTAAGTTTAAGGTGAAGCAAGGCAAGGATAGCTTTGACGTTGTCGCTTTTAATAAAGGTAATCTGCTTCAAGAATTTCAACAAGCTCAAGGTTTGGAATTAGCAGTGACCTTGTCTGTCAATGTTTGGAATGGTCAGACAACGCTACAGCTCATGCTAGAAGATGCACGTGTGGATGGTGTTCAATTATTTGATTTCCGCTCAAAAAATATGGCACTGCCTGAAGGCGTACCAACGGTAGAAGAAGCAGCAGACACAGAGCCTGCGGTTGTCCTCAACACCCTACCTGAATCAGTGACAGAATTAAAAGAGTGGTTTGAAGGTAAAGATTTTCAGGCTATCTATTTTAAAAATAGCATTAAGGAAGCCTATTATCTGACAGGTTATGGAACAAGAGAGCAATTTGCAAGGCTCTATAAAACCATTTACCAATTCCCAGAGTTCGATGTCCGTTATAAATTGGATGAACTCAGCCATTACCTTAAAATTGACAAGATTCTTCTGATTAAGATGATTCAAATCTTTGATGAATTGGACTTTGTGACCATTGATAATGGTGTTATGACAGTTAATAAAGAAGCTGAAAAACGTGAGATTGAGGACAGTCAGATTTTCCAAAATCTGAAACGACTCGTTAAGTTCCAAGAACTCATGGCTTTAGGAACGCCACAGGAAATTTATGATTGGCTGTATAAGTAGGGGAGTCTGAATCCAAAGGATTCGTCTCGAAATGAGGGTTAGCATTTTCTAAATTTACTATTTCATGCTATAATGATATGTAAATATTTTTTTGGCGAAAAGCCTATAGGAAGAACAAATGAAATTAGAAGATTATATTGCATCTATTGAAGACTACCCTAAAGAAGGGGTTACTTTCCGTGATATTAGTCCTTTGATGGCTGATGGAAATGCTTATAGCTATGCTATCCGTGAAATCGTTCAGTATGCGACTGATAAGAAGATTGACATGATTGTTGGTCCTGAAGCGCGTGGTTTCATCGTTGGTTGTCCAGTTGCTTTTGAACTTGGTATTGGTTTTGCTCCAGTTCGTAAACCTGGTAAATTGCCACGTGAAGTGATTTCAGCCGATTACGAAAAAGAGTATGGTGTCGATACACTTTGTATGCATGCCGATGCAATCAAGCCAGGCCAACGTGTACTTATCGTAGATGACCTTTTGGCAACTGGTGGTACCGTTAAAGCTACAATTGAAATGATTGAGCGCCTAGGTGGTGTCGTTGCTGGTTGTGCCTTCTTGATTGAGCTTGATGGTCTTAATGGACGTGATGCTATCGAAGGTTACGATACTAAAGTATTGATGAACTTCCCAGGATAAATCTATCTATGAATTAACAAAAGGCCTTAGGGCCTTTTTAACTCTTTTAAAATATAAGTGTTCTCTAAGTATAGTTTAAAGCTATAGCTAACTAGAGAAAATATATATTTGATAACAATACCTCCCCGGTTTATAATATGAAGATAGAATAAATAAGGATGGAGATATTGTTATGCCTATAAAACTTGATAATAAGTTACCAGCTCTTGATGTATTGCGTTCGGAAAATGTCTTCATCATGGATGAGAACAGAGCTAGTAGTCAGGATATTCGACCAATGGAGGTCTTAATCCTAAATCTTATGCCAACTAAAGAAGTTACAGAAACTCAGTTACTGCGTCTTTTAGCTAATACGCCACTTCAAATTAACGTCGAGTTTCTTTATATGGCTAGTCATAAGTCAAAAAATACACATGCCGAACATATGGAAACTTTCTATAAGACTTTTGATGAAATTAAGCATAAGTATTATGATGGTCTCATTGTAACAGGTGCACCTGTTGAGCAAATGCCATTTGAGGAAGTGGATTATTGGCAAGAATTAACACAAGTTTTTGATTGGTCTAAAAAGCATGTTTATTCAACCCTTCATCTGTGTTGGGGAGCTCAAGCAGGTCTCTATTATAAGCATGGAGTCGACAAGGTTCCATTGTCAGAGAAATTATCTGGAATCTATAAACAAACTGTTGACATGCCTGAAAACTTCCTTATGAATGGCTTTGATGATAGCTTTATGTCACCGCACTCACGCTATACAGAGGTTAGGCTCGAGGATATTAAAAACAAGACGGATTTAGATATTGTTGTGTCAGGACCAGAGGTTGGCTTATCCATTCTAGCAAGTAAGAATCTTCGTGAAGTATATAGTTTTGGTCATTTTGAATATGACCGTGATACTCTGGCAAGAGAATACCGAAGAGATTTGGATGCAGGCATTAATCCAGATGTACCGGCAAACTATTTCCCAGAGGATGATCCAAGTCAGGAGCCTAAACTACGTTGGAATCTTGCGGCATCTGCCTTCTTTAGTAATTGGATTAACTATGCGGTATATCAAGAAACACCTTATCGTTTAGAAGAGTTGGAAGACGATTTTTCATTCTACGGTTATTTGTAGTAGACAGTCTCAAAGGACTTATGTGAGAGCATTTGACTTTTTGGGGTGTCTAGCTACTTTGAAAGGTAAATATGAGTTTTTTTGAACAGTATCGATCAGGTAATCTGGTCCTTCCTAATGCTTTATTTTTCCACTTTAAGGATATTTTCCCATCTGCGGATGACTTTCTGGTTTGGCAGTTTCTCTATCTACAAACGACAACTCAGATTGGAGAAGTGGCTTCTAGTCAGATCGCGCAAGTAACTGGGAAGACGCCAACTGAAGTTAATAAAAGTATTACGACATTGACTGAGGCTGGACTTCTTGATTTCACGACTATTAAGATTAACAATGAAATTGAGATGGTTGTAGATGCCTCACCTGCCTTGGCAGTGTTGGACAAGTTAGTGAGCAATGAAAAGACAACGGCAAGGCCTGTCGTTGGTCAGCCAACCAATACCCAGCTCATCAAGCAATTAACAGATGAATTGGAACAAGCTTTGGGAATCTTGAATCCAATGGTTGTCGAAGATTTAAACAAGGAAATCCAAGAAGAACATACTGATCCCGAACTTATCCGTGAGGCTTTGAAAGAAGCAGTATTTAACCGCAAGACAAATTGGAATTATATAAAAGGAGTTCTTCGTAACTGGAAATTAAGTGGTATTACAACTAAAATTCAAGTTGAAGAGCGTCGTTTGGAGCATCAAGGTAAGAAGCACCATCATCAGGTTTCCGATGACTTCAAAACAGGAATGGATGCCGCCCGTCAATTATGGGGTGCCCAATAATGTTAGGAAGAAAACGTTTTAATGAGGCTTTAGCTCTCATGGGAGAGATGTTTCCCAATGCTCATGGAGAGTTGGAGTGGGAAACGCCTTTCCAACTATTAGTTGCTGTTATTTTATCAGCCCAGACAACAGACAAGGCTGTTAATAAGATTACACCAGGCTTGTGGGCGCGTTATCCAGAAATTGAGGATTTGGCTTCTGCCAACCTCGATGATGTTGAGATGTGTTTGCGAACGATTGGTCTTTACAAGAATAAAGCAAAGAACATCATTAAGACTGCTAGAGCTGTTTTAATGAATTTTGATGGACAGGTTCCGAAAACGCATAAGGAATTGGAAAGTCTACCTGGTGTGGGACGAAAAACGGCTAATGTGGTTTTAGCTGAGGTTTATGGCATTCCTTCGATTGCAGTAGATACGCACGTCTCACGTGTTTCCAAAAGGCTAAATATCGCCCCAGAGGATGCTAGTGTAGAGGAAATCGAAGCAGAATTGATGAAGAAAATCCCAAAGAAGGATTGGATTATCAGCCATCACCGTATGATTTTCTTTGGACGCTATCATTGCTTAGCTAAGAATCCTAAATGCCAGACCTGTCCTCTTCAAAGTTATTGTAAGTATTATAAAGAAACAACTAAGAAATAAGCTGAAGAATGTGATTTTCTTCGGCTTTTTACAACTGTAAGAATTTGTTACAAACTAGTAACTTGACAAAAGTCTCAGGCTTTAAGAAAATAGAAGAAACGATTTAGAAGCAGGAGCGTTTTAGTGAATGGCTGAATTCAGTAATGAAGAGTATCTGAGAGCCTTAGCTGATAATGGTGATAGAGAAGCAGCCAAAGAATATGAGCAAGCTTTGGATAATCGTATTTTTCAGTTGCAGATTTCATTGGCTCAAACGAGTGATCCACAGGGTCGTAGGGAAGTGCAAAAGCTCTTGGAACAAGAGGAAAAGAAAAAAAGGGACTACTTTCAAGAAAAAGAGGAAAAAGCTGTGAGCGAATTTAGACATCGTAAAAATGAAACTACAAAGGGAAGAAAAGTTTCGAGTTTTGACAAACTCAAAGATCCTAAAAACATTAGATGGGTAATTGGAGTTGTTGCAGTACTTGCAGTGGTTATTCCTGTTGTTACCTTGATGTGGTATAGTAATAACCAAAAAGAGAGTGAAACAAATCCATGGAAAAATGGTCAGTTGGCAAAAAGTAAGGAAGCAGCTGCAGCATCATCTGATAATCAATCCTCTCAAGTTGATACCTCATCTTTGTCTGATCAACAGTTAGAAGACTGGGTTGTTTCTACCTATGCTAAAGAACAAGGTTCAACTGGAGAAAATTATAAAAATCTAGGTTGGAATGTTTATTCATGGACGGATGATGATGATAACATAGTTTATGCTCAACTTTATGATGCCTATGGTAATGATGTTCTTCTTTTCCGTGTAGATAAGAAGGGACAACTCGAAGCCTATGGTGGTATTGACGGTTCAAGCGATTCTTGGGACGTCGTTTCAAAAACTTATACAACCGATTAATGAAACTATATAAAACACCTGACTATGGTGGTTGAGACTGTCTTTTGACAGTCTTTTTTGGTATAATTTAAGGTAATCGTGTATACAATTAAAAAGCTGACTGAGAAGATTTGGGGATGATGGTTCTACAGAACTTTTTTAATGTCTTCAGGTTTTCGAGGATAGGTTAAATAAAGGAGAGTTGTCGTGTCAGACTATTTATCGGTCACATCCTTAACAAAATATTTGAAAATGAAATTTGACCGTGATCCTTATTTAGAGAGGGTATATTTGACGGGACAGGTTTCCAATTTTCGTCGCCGCCCGAGTCACCAATATTTTTCGCTTAAGGATGAAGGAGCTGTTATTCAGGCGACGATTTGGGCTGGAGTTTTCAAAAAACTTGGTTTTGAACTCGAAGAAGGTATGAAGATCAATGTCGTAGGTCGTGTCCAGATTTATGAGCCTAGTGGCTCTTATTCCATTATTATCGAGAAGGCTGAGCCGGATGGTATTGGAGCTTTGGCTATCCAGTTTGAACAGCTTCGTAAAAAATTGACTGCAGAAGGCTACTTTGATGATCGTCATAAGCAAGCGCTGCCTAATTTTGTCAAAAAAATCGGGGTTGTCACAAGTCCTAGTGGTGCGGTTATTCGAGATATTATTACGACCGTTAGTCGTCGTTTTCCAGGGGTAGAAATCTTACTTTTCCCTACCAAGGTTCAGGGTGAAGGAGCTGCACAGGAAATTGCTGAAAATATTCAAAAAGCCAATCAAAGGGATGACTTAGATTTACTTATCGTTGGTCGTGGTGGAGGTTCTATTGAAGACCTTTGGGCTTTTAACGAGGAAATTGTTGTTCAGTCCATTTTTGAGAGTCGTCTACCTGTGATTTCAAGTGTTGGTCACGAAACAGATACGACTTTGGCTGACTTTGTTGCAGATCGTAGGGCTGCTACACCTACAGCAGCGGCAGAACTTGCTACTCCAGTATCAAAGGCCGATACCTTGGTTTGGATTCGTGAAAGACAAAATAGAGCTTATCAAGCCTGTTTGAGACGTATACAGTACAATCAAGAACGTTTAGCTAAACTGTCACAATCTGTTGTCTTTAGGCAACCTGAGCGCCTATATGATGGTTATTTACAAAAGTTGGATCGACTAACAACAAGGCTTGAAACCTTCGTGAGTCAAGATTTCGAGCGAAAGCAAAAAAAAGCGGAACTTTTGAAACAACGGTTACAAGGCTTAAATCTTCTGAGCAGTGTTCAGAACTATCAAGACCGTCGAGAGTCTTTGCAACGTTTATTGGTGACCACAACCAAGAACACCATTAATGGTAACCGTGTGAGATTAGAAAAGGCACAGGATGCTTTATTGTCTCTAGATACTAGCCGTATTGTTGCAAGGGGCTATGCCATTGTCAAAAAAGATGATAAACCTTTAACCAGTACCAAGAATATTACCGAAGGTGATCAATTAACCGTCCAAATGAGAGATGGAGAACTAGAAGTAGAGGTAAAAAATGTCAACTAAAAAAACATTTGAGGAAAATTTACAGGACTTAGAAGCCATTGTCACTAAGCTCGAAACAGGAGATGTTGCTCTTGAGGATGCTATTGCTGAGTTCCAAAAAGGTATGGCCTTGTCTAAGGATTTGCAGAAGACCTTGGAAGATGCTGAAAAAACACTAGTTAAGGTTATGCAAGCAGATGGTACAGAAACGGAAATGGATGCCTAATGAGCAAGCTAAATAAAATTGATGCGGCTATCCGTGATTACTACCAAAAAAATAATCTTCCTGTATCAAGTGATTTAATCACTGCTATTCTTTATTCAGTTGATAGTGGCGGTAAGCGTATTCGTCCACTGATTTTCTTAGATTTACTTGAAGGATTTGGTTTAGAGCTAACTCCTAGTCATTTCGATGTTGCAGCGAGTCTTGAAATGATTCATACTGGAAGTCTGATTCACGATGATCTGCCGGCTATGGATGATGATGATTACCGTCGAGGACGTTTAACCAACCATAAGAAATTTGATGAAGCAACGGCGATATTGGCTGGCGATTCTCTCTTTTTGGATCCCTTTGATCTCCTGTCCCAAACAGAGCTATCAGCAGAAATTCGAGTTCAATTGATTCAAGCATTGTCTCATTCCTCAGGCACCTTCGGTATGGTTGGTGGCCAGATGTTGGATATGAAGGGGGAAGGTCAGGAACTTGATTTATCGCAACTGTCTAAAATTCATGAGCATAAGACAGGTAAGCTTTTAACCTTTCCTTTTGTGGCGGCTGGTATTGTTGCTCAAAAAAATCTAGAGGTTTTGGAAAATCTGAAAGAAGCTGGTCGCCTGATTGGTCTTGCCTTTCAAGTACGTGATGATATTTTGGATGTGACTGCTGATTTCGAAGAACTTGGAAAGACACCTGGAAAAGATGTAGTAGCTGGGAAATCAACCTATCCGGCTCTTCTTGGTCTGGAAAAATCACATGCTATCCTCGAGGAATCACTCAATAAAGCGGAGGCTATTTTCCAAAATCTAGCTGAGACTCAAGGTTTCAAGAAAGACAGTATTATAGAAATCATAGAAAGGTTACGACTCCATGCCTAAGGAAAGAGTAGACGTCTTGGCTTATAAACAAGGCCTTTTTGAAACACGAGAACAAGCAAAACGTGGCGTAATGGCAGGTTTAGTTGTTAATGTTATCAATGGTGAGCGTTACGATAAACCTGGTGAAAAAATCGACGACGGTACAGAGTTGAAGCTTAAAGGTGAAAAACTTAAGTATGTGAGTCGTGGAGGACTCAAACTTGAAAAAGCTTTGGAAGTTTTCAATCTGTCAGTTGAAGGTATGACGACCATTGATATCGGAGCCTCAACAGGTGGGTTTACTGATGTTATGCTTCAAAATGGGGCCAAACTGGTTTATGCTGTTGATGTCGGTACCAATCAGTTGGTTTGGAAATTGCGTCAAGATGAGCGTGTTCGTTCCATGGAGCAATATAATTTCCGTTATGCTGAACCTGTTGATTTTACAGAAGGACTACCGTCTTTTGCATCAATCGATGTCAGCTTCATCTCTCTTAATCTGATTCTACCGGCTTTGGCTAAGATATTGGTTGATGGGGGGCAAGTTGTTGCTCTTGTGAAACCACAATTTGAGGCGGGCCGTGAACAAATTGGGAAAAACGGGATTGTCCGTGAGAGCAGTGTCCATGAAAAAGTGTTAGAAACAGTGACTGCTTTTGCGGTTGACTATGGCTTTTCAGTTAAGGGGCTGGACTTTTCACCTATCCAAGGTGGTCATGGTAACATTGAGTTTCTCGCACACTTGGAGAAGACAAATTCTCCTCAAAATGATGCTCAAACCTCTATTAAGGAAGTTGTAGCACAAGCACACAAGGAGTTTAAAAAGAATGAAGAAGAATGATCGTTTGGAGTTAATCCGAAAGATTGTCCAAGAAAATAAAATTACGACTCAAGGAGAATTGGTAAAATTACTCCAAAATGAGGGATTAAAGGCTACTCAAGCGACTGTATCGCGTGATATCAATGAAATTGGTATTACCAAAGTACCGACTGAAGACGGTTCTTACATCTATGGGCTCTCAACTGCTCCTAGACGAGTAGGTGGAACCTCTGTTGCGACTCGTCGCTTGTTGCGCGTTGATCGTCAACATGCCTTTATGAATATCGTTGTTCAACCTGGGACAAGCCGCCTCATCAAGAAGATTCTTTTAGATGAGTACAGGCATTTGATTTTTAGTGTTATTGCTGATGATGATACCCTCTTTTTAGTGGCTCAGTCAGAGTTAGCAGCTATTGAACTACAGGGGCAAATCATTAAGTGGGTTGAAGAATAGGAGGGCCTATGCTTCTCGAAATTACGATAAAGAATTTCGCAATTATTGAAGAGATTTCTCTAAACTTTGAGAATGGTATGACCGTCCTTACTGGTGAAACAGGTGCTGGTAAGTCCATTATTATAGATGCTATGAATCTTATGTTGGGTGCTAGGGCTTCTAGTGAGGTCGTCCGTCATTCAGCATCTAAGGCTGAAATTCAGGGCTTCTTTTCAATCGAACAAAATCCTGCCTTGGTTAGTATCTTGGAAGATAATGGGATTCCTGTTGAGGATGAATTGATTATCCGTCGTGAAATCTTCCAAAATGGTAGAAGTGTTAGTCGCATCAATGGGCAGATGGTCAATTTAACGACACTTAAAGCTGTTGGGCACTTCTTGGTAGATATCCATGGACAACATGACCAGGAAGAGCTTATGAAACCTGCTCTGCATATTACCATGCTTGATGCCTTTGGTGACAAGGAATTTTTCCAGACTAAGAAAGAGTACCAGGAGTATTTTGACCGCTATCGTGAGTTAAGAAAAGCTGTTCTTGAAAAGCAGAAAAATGAGCAGGAGCATAAGGCTCGAATTGAAATGCTAGCTTTTCAGATTGCAGAAATTGAAGCAGTCTCTCTAAAATCAGGAGAAGATTTGGCTTTAATGCAGGAGCGAGACAAGCTTCTTAATCATAAGCAGATTGCTGATACCTTAACAAATGCCTATGTCATGCTGGATAATGAGGATTTTTCAAGCCTTTCAAATGTTCGTTCTGCCATGAATGACCTCCAGTCTCTTGAAGAGTATGACTCTGATTACAAAGAACTCTCTGGAAATCTATCAGAAGCCTATTATGTTCTGGAAGATGTCACTAAGCAACTAGGTGATTTTTTGGATAATCTGGACTTTGATGCTGGGCGTTTACAAGAGATTGAACACCGCTTAGATACCATTAATGCCATTACTCGTAAATATGGTGGGACTGTCGATGACGTCTTGGATTATCTGGAAAATTCAAGTAAAGAATACAATCTTCTGACAGGAAACTCTAGCTCGTCAGATGCTATGGAACAAGAGCTTAAGCAACTTGAAAAGGACCTGCTTGCGTCTGCGGAGACCCTACAAACAGCACGCCATCAAATTGCTACGGCTCTTGAAGCTGAGATTAAGAACGAGTTATGCGACCTCTATATGGATAAGGCTGATTTTAAAGTCACCTTTACTAAGGGGAAATTTAATCGTGATGGTAATGAGCAGGTTGAGTTTTACATCTCAACCAATCCAGGTGAAGGCTTTAAACCGCTTGTTAAGGTAGCTTCAGGTGGTGAATTATCTCGACTCATGTTAGCAATTAAGTCAGCCTTTGCCCGCAAAGAAGATAAAACAAGTATCGTCTTTGATGAGGTTGACACTGGCGTTTCAGGACGTGTTGCCCAAGCCATCGCTCAGAAGATTCATAAGATTGGGAGTCATGGTCAGGTCTTGGCCATCAGTCACCTTCCGCAAGTTATTGCTATTGCTGATTATCAGTTCTTTATTTCTAAGGAAAGCGATAATGAGACAACTGTCTCTCGTGTTCGTCTTTTGACACCTGAGGAAAGGGTGCAAGAAATCGCTAAGATGTTAGCAGGTGATAACGTGACGGAGGCTGCCTTGAGCCAAGCAAGAGCTTTGTTAAAGGTGGATGACTCTCTTTAGGAAAAGACTTGGGAAAAACTTTCCAGTCATGCTATAATAGAATAAAAATTTGTGTTAAGCGAGAAAATTATGAGTAAAATCAGAATTGTAACCGATTCGTCAATCACGATTGAACCAGAATTGGTTAAAAAATATAATATCACTGTTGTCCCATTGTCGGTAATGGTGGACGGTGTCATCTATTCAGATAGTGACCTTCGAGAAGAAGGCCGTTTCTTGGAAATGATGAAGCATAGTAAAGAGTTACCAAAGACAAGCCAACCACCTGTAGGTTTGTTTGCTGAGACATATGAAAATCTTGTCAAAGAAGGTGCAGAACAAATTGTGGCAATCCACATTATGCACACACTCTCTGGGACATGTGAAGCCTCACGTCAAGGAGCTAGTCTTTCAGGAGCAGATGTAACTGTCATCGATTCAGGCTTTACGGATCAATGCCTCAAGTTTCAAGTTGTTGAGGCAGCTAAATTAGCTGAAGCAGGAGCTAGTCTTGATGAGATTGTAGCCCATGTTGAAGAAGTGAAAAATAAATCAGAACTTCATATTGGTGTTTCTACCCTTGAGAATCTGGTCAAAGGTGGTCGTATTGGACGTGTAACAGGTCTTCTGTCTTCATTACTCAATATCCGTGTCATCATGGAGTTGAAAGACTATCAGTTGAATACGGTTGCTAAGGGGCGAGGAGCTAAGACTTTCACGAAATGGTTAGATTCTTATATTAATGGTATCAAGGATAAGGACCTAAAAGTGGCAGAGATTGGTATTTCTTATGCAGGGACACCTGATTTAGCACATGAACTGGCTGAAAAACTTGAGGTTTTGGGTGCTCCAATTTCAATCCTTGAGACTGGTTCCATCATTCAAACGCACACTGGTGAAGGCGCCTTTGCCGTAATGGTTCGTTATGAATAAGTGGAAAGAATCAGAATTAGTTAGAAGCCTCGTAGGCTTCTTCTTGCTTTTTCTCTTATTTGTAGGCCTCTTCATTTTTATCGTTCCTAGTACGCATCAGTCATCAAAAATTGCAGAAAAGATTAAATCTATCAAAAATGAAAATGTGACCTATGTTGCTATTGGTGATTCCCTTACTCAAGGGGTAGGTGATAGTAGTAATCAAGGAGGATTCGTTCCTGTGCTATCACAGGCATTAGAGTCAGATTTTGACTGGCAAGTGACTTCTCGTAACTACGGTATTGCGGGGAATACGAGTAATCAAATTCTCAAAAGAATGCAAGAAAAGAAGGATATTCAAAGAGATCTCAAAAAGGCTAAAGTGATGACTCTGACAGTTGGTGGTAATGATGTAATCCATGTCATTAAGGACAATATCACGAATCTTAATGTAGCTACCTTCACTAAGCCTGCTCAGGCCTATCAAAAGAGATTAGAACAGATTATTGAGCTAGCCCGCAAGGAAAATAAAACATTGCCAATTTATATTGTTGGTATTTACAATCCTTTTTATCTTAATTTTCCAGAGATGACAGAAATGCAAACGATTGTAGATAATTGGAACCAGTCTACTGAAGAGGTGTGCAAAGAGTACGATAATGTGTATTTTGTTCCTGTAAATGATTTGCTTTATAAGGGAATTGATGGTAAGGGCGGTGTTACAAGTTCTGATGATACCTCTCAGTCTAGTAAATCTTCTCAAGATAGTCTGAACGATGCTCTTTTTGAGGATGATCATTTTCATCCAAATAATACAGGTTATCAAATTATGTCAGATGCCATTTTGAAACGTATTAACCAAACAAAAAAGGAGTGGTCAGGTGAGTAAGATATGGAAATGGCTATTTTTAGGACTCTTGGCCTTAAATCTAGCCTTAGTAAGTGTTGTGACCTATAGAATCATGACTCCAGTGGAGACGACAAGTTCTGTATCTCTATCCAAGGGAGCAACTAAAATTGGAAAATATAGTATGACTAAGGATGAGCTTGACGCTGCTCTTACAGGCTTTGCCCAGGATTATTCGACTGATAAGATGCGTTTCAAGGTCAAGGTTACCAATTCTAAAATTGTTTTTGAAAGTAGCTATAAGGTTTTAGGTCATCCTGTTCCTCTATATGTCTATTTTACGCCGGTTGTTAGTGAATCAGGAGCAATTGTACTGCATGTTTCTGAGCTTTCAGCTGGAACCTTGAAACTGCCTGTTTCGGATGTCCTTAAGATGATTAAACGTTCGACTAACCTTCCTGATTACATCGCAATCGATAGTAAGAAGGGAAAGGTTACCCTAAATATTCAGTCTATGAAGAATGAGAAGGGGATAACAGCACGTGCTCAAAGCCTAGATTTGGTTAATGACCGTATCGAATTTGACATCTATAAGACAATAAATTAAAAAGCCTTTACTTTTTGCAAAAAAGCGATTAAATTAGCGTTTATTACTTGACCTCATAGGTCTTTTAGGATAAGATAATACTTGTTCAAGCGCTAAAAAAACTATTCGCTTAGAAATAAATTGGAGGATTGTTACAATGGCTAACAAACAAGATTTGATCGCTAAAGTTGCAGAAGCAACTGAGCTTACTAAAAAAGATTCAGCAGCAGCTGTAGATGCAGTTTTCGCTTCTATCGAAGAATTTCTTGCTGCAGGTGAAAAAGTACAATTGATTGGTTTCGGTAACTTTGAAGTACGCGAACGTGCTGCTCGTCAAGGTCGTAACCCACAAACTGGTGAAGCTATCTCAATCGCAGCTTCTAAAGTTCCTGCATTTAAAGCTGGTAAAGCTCTTAAAGACGCAGTTAAATAATGTAAAAACCCCTAAGATTTTAGGGGTTTTGATTTATACGAAATAAGTTAAGGGAATCTATGAAAACCATAACAGTGGTATTGATTTTTCTTTTGGTTTTTACTGTTATTAAACTATCAGGTATTGTTGCTATTAGCAAACTGATGAAGCCAAGTGAAGAACAAATTGAAGAAGCGCGTCAGAAACGTCTTCAAGCTGAAAAAGAGGGCAAGGACCCTTTTGAAGACTGGGATGAACGCGATGATGATGGTCTTGTCTAATAAGAGAATCCTCATCAAATAACAAAAAAAGTTTGGAAGATTTTCCAAACTTTTTTTATAGACTAGTCGATGTAGTGAAGTTTTCCTCGGAAGTCTTCAAGAGTTTCGTAACCTTTTTCTTCCATGATTTCTTTAAGTTCTTTAGTAATACGGTCAAAAATAGCGACACCTTCTTTTTGAAGGGCAGTACCAACTTGTACCATACTTGCGCCACAAAGGATGTGTTCAAAAGCATCACGACCAGATTTTACACCACCAGTACCAATAATTTGGATTTCAGGTTTCAAACGTTGGTAGAAAGCATGAACGTTTGCCAAGGCAGTAGGTTTGATGTAGTCACCACCTATACCACCAAAACCATTCTTAGGTTTGATGACAACAGACTCATCTTCAATGTAAAGGCCATTACCAATTGAGTTCACACAGTTAACAAAGACAAGTGGGAATTGGTTGAAAACGGCAGCAGCTTGATCAAAGTGCACAATATCAAAGTATGGTGGTAATTTCACACCAAGAGGTTTCGTAAAGTAAGAAAAGACTTCAGTTAGGATCTCTGTTGTTGTTTCAAAATCGTAAGCGATTTGAGGTTTACCCGGAACGTTAGGACATGAAAGGTTGAGTTCAACCAGCCCTTCATAGTCACTTTCTTGAACTTTTTTAAGAATGGTGTGTGTTTCCTCAGGTGAAAGACCAACGAGAGAAAGAAAATGATTTTTTGTATTGGGTTGCTTTTGTAATTCAATGACATAGTCAAGGTAGTATTCGAAACCGTTATTTGGCAATCCCATTGAGTTGATTGACCCAAGAGGAACATTCACATAACGTGGTTCAGGATTACCGGGACGGGCCTCAAGTGTTCCGGTTTTTGTGACAAATGAACCTGCAGCTGAAGCCTCAACCTCTGCCAATTCTTCCTTAGTCATACAATGAACACCAGCGGCATTCATAAGACAGTTATCAAATGTAAACTGACCAACTTTTGTAGCAGTAGAAACCATAAGATCCTCCTTAAAGATCACAAAGTAAAATGTTACTATTTCATCTCATTTTAGCATGAAAAGGGGCCTAAAACAAGGAAATATTGGACGGGCTAAAGCCTCTAAAACGAAATTCTGATATCGTCTCTTTTTGCCAAGACAAGAGGCAATAGAATTTTACAGAATTTTTTGGATTTTGCTAGCTTTTTCAAGGTTTTTTGGGTAGAATAGATACAGTAAATGGGTTTAACCCAAAATAAAAAGGAGACATAACTAATGGTAAAATTGGTTTTCGCTCGCCACGGTGAGTCTGAATGGAACAAAGCTAACCTTTTCACAGGTTGGGCTGACGTAGATCTTTCTGAAAAAGGTACTCAACAAGCTATCGACGCTGGTAAATTGATTAAAGAAGCTGGTATCGAATTTGACCAAGCATACACTTCAGTATTGAAACGTGCGATCAAAACAACTAACTTGGCTCTTGAAGCATCTGACCAACTTTGGGTTCCAGTTGAAAAATCATGGCGCTTGAACGAACGTCACTACGGTGGTTTGACTGGTAAAAACAAAGCAGAAGCTGCTGAGCAATTTGGTGATGAGCAAGTTCACATCTGGCGTCGTTCATACGATGTATTGCCTCCAGCAATGGATCGTGATGATGAGCACTCAGCACACACTGACCGTCGTTACGCTTCACTTGATGACTCAGTAATTCCAGATGCTGAAAACTTGAAAGTGACTTTGGAACGTGCCCTTCCATTCTGGGAAGATAAAATCGCTCCAGCTCTTAAAGATGGTAAAAACGTATTCGTAGGTGCACACGGTAACTCAATTCGTGCCCTTGTAAAACACATCAAACAATTGTCAGATGACGAAATCATGGATGTTGAAATTCCAAACTTCCCACCATTGGTATTCGAATTTGACGAAAAATTGAACGTTGTTTCTGAATACTACCTCGGAAAATAATTATAAAAGATAAAAGGCGGGATTTATTCCACCTTTTTTTTGAGAAGTGACTCTCGGTTCGTCTCACTTTGTAAGGTGAGATGAACCAAGGAGATAATTAGTCTAGAGTTTCGATATACTCCAGTCCCCAACTTTCAATGGCATCTAGGACACCTTGAAATTTTCTACCCATTTCAGTTAGACTGTATTCGACCCGTGGGGGAACTTCAGCATAGACTTTACGCTCCACGATTTTATCATTCTCGAGCTGTCTGAGGTGTCGTGTTAGAATGGTTTGGGTAATGCCAGGAATTAGACGTTGTAGTTCATTAAAACGCTTAGTCCCCGTACTGAGTTGATAGATGATGACTAGAGCCCATTTGCCTGTTAGTACACGCTGCGTCGTGGCAAAAGGACAAATTCCGTATTCACTGACTTTGGTTACCATAATTCCTCCAAATTTTTTAAAATTATTCTCTTATTTGACAATAATAGTATCGTATTTGATACTATATAACAATAAAGTGCCTACTTTTCTTTTTGTTAGTAAGTGATAAAATTATATCATAAATAAAAGAAACGAGGAGTAACTCATGTCAGTAAATTTAGAAATTTTCAATGCATATAACAATGGTCTTGTAACAGGTGATCTTCCAGCTGTTTTTGAGACTATGGCAGATGATATCATCTGGCACCAGCCAGGTCAGCATAGTAATTCCGGTACAGTTGTTGGAAAAGAAGCACTTGGAGCACACTTGGCTCAATTTTCAGAAAAAACAAACGGTACCTTCAAAGTATTGACTAACTGGGTGTCTGAAAATATTGACCTTGTAGCAGCCAATGTGACCTTTGTTGGAACTCGCCCAGACGGCGAGGAACTCAACATGAATGGTATTGATCTTTTTCGCATGGATGATGGAAAGATCAAGGAAGTTTGGCTCTTTTCATCAGATCAAGCAGTAGAAGATGCTTTCTGGGGTTAGACAGTAAATTAATCTATAATCTGAAATGAAATTTGATTTATGGATCGTGATGATGAGCACTCAGCACACACCGACCGTCGTTACGCTTCACTTGTTGACTCAGTAATTCCAGATGCTGAAAACTTGAAAGTTACTTTGGAACGTGTCCTTCCATTCTGGGAAGATAAAATCGCTCTAGCTCTTAAAGATGGTAAAAACGTATTCGTAGGTGCACACGGTAACTCAATCCGTGCCCTTGTTAAACACATCAAACAATTGTCAGACGACGAAATCATGGATGTTGAAATTCCAAACTTCCCACCATTGGTATTCGAATTTGACGAAAAATTGAACGTTGTTAACGAATACTACCTCGGAAAATAAGCTGAGATAAGTAGTTATCATTAACAATAAAAAAAGTTGACTTCGGTCAGCTTTTTTTTTTACTGAAAATAAATGTAAATTATGGTCAGAAAAGTCAGTCAATTCAGTAATTTTTCCTTGACTTTCAAGTTGGAAAGATGTATCATATTAACCAAGATACATCGAAAGGAAATGAGTCAAATGACATTCGCAACTACAACTGTTTTGCTATTGCGTAATGAGGGCTAGTGCAAAAGCATTAGTCCTGTTTGGCTTACCAAGCGGGAGGTAAAAACATCTCGCTTGGGTTTCCGAGTGAGATGTTTTTTTACTACTATCGTTTTTACTTTTAGAAAGAGGATTGTCTATGCGTAAAGTTGAATTTTTTGATACAAGTCTTCGTGATGGGGAACAAACACCAGGTGTTAACTTTTCAATCAAAGAAAAAGTTGCCATTGCTAAGCAACTTGAAAAATGGGGAATTTCTGTAATTGAAGCTGGTTTCCCTGCAGCTAGCCCAGATTCATTTGAAGCAGTAAAACAAATTGCAGAAGCTATGACAACAACTTCTGTTACTGGTTTGGCTCGTTCAGTAAAATCTGATATTGATGCTTGTTATGAGGCTTTGAAAGATGCTAAGTATCCACAAATTCATGTCTTTATCGCAACAAGTCCGATTCATCGTGAGTTTAAATTGAAGAAATCAAAAGAAGAAATTCTTGAAGCTGTAAAAGAACATGTGTCATATGCACGTTCAAAATTTGAAGTTGTTGAGTTTTCTCCTGAAGATGCTACTCGTACTGAGCTTGATTTCTTGACTGAAGTTGTTCAAACAGCAGTTGATGCTGGTGCCTCATATATTAATATTCCTGATACAGTTGGCTTTACGACTCCAGAAGAGTTTGCACGTATTTTTGATCACTTGACTGAAAATATTAAATCAGATCATAAAGTTGTCTTTGGTGTTCACTGCCACGACGACCTTGGTATGGCAACTGCAAATACTTTGACAGCAATTAAACATGGTGCTGGACGTGTTCAGGGAACAGTCAATGGTATTGGTGAGCGTGCGGGTAATGTTGCTCTTGAAGAAGTAGCTGTTGCTTTGAAAATTCGTGAAGACTTCTTCCAAGCAAGTTGTGATATTGTTTTGAATGAAACTATGAATACATCAGAGCTTGTTTCTCGCTTCTCAGGTATTCCAGTTCCTAAAAATAAAGCTGTTGTTGGTGGAAATGCTTTCTCTCATGAATCAGGTATCCACCAAGATGGTGTTCTTAAGAACCCTCAAACTTATGAAATCTTCACACCAGAATTGGTAGGTGTCAAGAGTAACAGTCTTCCTCTTGGTAAATTGTCAGGACGCCATGCCTTTGTTGAAAAATTGAAAGAACTTGAGCTTGACTTTGTTGAAGAAGATATCAAACCACTCTTTGCCAAATTTAAAGTCTTGGCTGGGAAAAAACATGATATTACCGATGCAGACATTCGTGCACTTGTTGCTGGTACTAGTGTAGATAATCCAGAAGGTTTCCACTTCGAAGATCTTCGCTTGACTACTAATGCTGATGAAACAATCACTGCTACAGTAAGCTTGGCTAATGAAGACGGTGAATCTGTAGAATTTTTGGCCAATGGCCAAGGGTCAGTTGAAGCTATTTTCAATGCTATTGACAAATTCTTCAACCAAACAGTTCGCTTGACTTCTTATAATATTGACGCTGTAACTGATGGTATTGATGCGCAAGCACGTGTACTTGTAACTGTCGAAAATGTAGATACAGATACTATTTTCAATGCATCTGGTTTGGACTTTGATGTTTTGAAAGCATCAGCAATTGCCTATATCAATGCTAATACATTGGTTCAAAAAGAAAATGCTGGTGAGATGGCACGTAAGGTTTCTTATCGTGACCTTCCATAAGCCAAAGAGGAGTTAAACATGACAAAGAAAATCGTAACACTTTCAGGTGATGGAATTGGACCTGAGATTATGGCAGCGGGTCTTGAAGTTCTTGAAAAAGTAGCTTCAAAAATTGGATTTGATTATGACATCGATGCTAAACCATTTGGTGGTGCTGGTATTGATGCTGAAGGTCATCCACTTCCTAAGTCAACTTTGGATGCTGCTAAATCAGCAGATGCTATCCTCTTGGCTGCAATTGGTGGACCAAAATATGACAATGCGCCAGTTCGTCCTGAACAAGGGCTTTTGGCCATTCGTAAAGAGCTAAATCTCTTTGCTAATATCCGTCCTGTCCGCATCTTTGATGCTTTGAAACACTTGTCACCTCTTAAACCAGAGCGTATCGAGGGCGTAGATTTTGTCGTTGTTCGTGAGCTTACAGGCGGGATTTACTTTGGTGAGCATATTCTCGAAGAAGATAAGGCTCGTGATATCAATGATTATTCAGCAGATGAGATTCGTCGTATCATTCGTCGTGCTTTCAAGATTGCCCAAGGTCGTGGCAAAAAGGTCACTAGCATTGATAAACAAAATGTTTTGGCAACTTCTAAATTGTGGCGTAAGATTGCCGATGAAGTTTCTTTGGAGTTTCCAGATGTAACTCTTGAACATCAGCTCGTTGATAGTGCTGCAATGATTATGATTACCAACCCAGCTCGTTTTGATGTGGTTGTGACAGAAAACCTTTTTGGTGATATCTTGTCTGATGAATCAAGTGTCCTTCCAGGAACTTTAGGTGTTATGCCATCTGCCAGTCATTCTGAAAATGGTCCAAGTCTTTATGAACCTATTCATGGTTCAGCACCAGATATCGCTGGTCAAGGTATTGCCAATCCAATTTCAATGATTTTGTCAGTAGCTATGATGTTACGTGAAAGTTTCAATGAAACTGAAGGGGCAGAATTGATTGAAAATGCTGTTGATAAGACCTTGAATCAAGGCATCTTGACACGTGATTTGGGTGGTCAGGCTTCGACTGCTGAAATGACAGCAGCTATTATTGGCAATCTCTAAACTCATGACACTAAAACTAGTGTTACTAAGTGTTTTGTTGGTATGGAATATTGTCGTCTTATTGGTTTATGGCCTTGATAAACATAAGGCTATCCGACATAAGAGACGGATTTCTGAGAAGGCATTATTATTACAGACACTGATCTTTGGTGGTATTGGTGCCTTTCTAGGTGGAAGACTTTTTAGACATAAAATTAACAAATGGTACTTTAAGCTTTGCTGGCTTATAGGAATTGTTATAGATGTCTTTCTTTTATACCTTATTCTAACAAGACTTTCGGATTAGCTAATCCTTAGATTATAATTGGAGTATTTTATGAGCGGAAAATCAATTTTTGATAAACTTTGGGAACGCCACGTCGTTACTGGAAATGAGGGCGAACCACAATTGATGTATGTGGATCAGCATTATATTCACGAGGTTACAAGTCCACAGGCCTTTCAAGGACTTCGTGATGCTGGACGTAAAGTTCGTCGCCCAGATTTAACTTTTGGTACGACAGACCACAACGTTCCTACGGTTGATATTTTTAACATTCGTGACCTTATTTCTAAAAACCAAATTGATACTTTGGCGAAAAACGTTGAGGAATTTGGTATTGATGCGGCTACCCACGGTACTGCTCGTCAGGGGATTGTCCACATGGTTGGTCCTGAAACAGGTCGTAGTCAACCCGGAAAATTTGTCGTTTGTGGAGATAGTCATACGGCTACTCATGGTGCCTTTGGTGCTATTGCCTTTGGTATTGGTACATCTGAGGTAGAACATGTCTTTGCGACACAATGTTTGTGGCAAGTGAAACCGAAGAAAATGAAGGTTGAATTTGTTGGTAAACCACAGCCAGGTGTTTATTCAAAAGACTTTATTCTTGCACTCATTGCACGCTATGGCGTTGATGCTGGTGTAGGATACGCAGTTGAATATTGTGGTGAAGCTATCGATGCTCTTTCAATGGATGAACGCATGACTATCTGTAACATGTCTATTGAATTTGGTGCTAAGATGGGTCTTATGAATCCAGACCAAAAAACTTATGATTATGTTGAAGGGCGTCCTTGCGCACCTAAGGGTGAGAAGTTTGAAGAAGCAGTAGCTGACTGGAAAACCTTGGTCTCAGATCCAGATGCTGAATACGATAAAGTAATCACTATTGATGTTTCAGAATTGGCACCTATGGTTACATGGGGAACTAACCCTGAAATGGGTGTTGAGTTTGATCAACCATTCCCAGAAATCAAAGACTTTAATGATGAACGTGCTTACGAGTATATGGATGTTAAGCCTGGCGAATATGCTAAAGATATCGATCTTGGCTATGTCTTTATTGGTTCTTGTACTAACGCACGTCTTAGCGACCTTGAGTTAGCTGCTAAATTCGTTAAAGGAAAACATATCGCACCAACATTGACAGCTATTGTTGTTCCAGGTTCACGTCCAGTTAAGAAAGAAGCTGAACGTCTTGGTTTGGATAAAATTTTCTTGGATGCAGGATTTGAATGGCGTGATCCAGGTTGCTCAATGTGTCTTGGTATGAACCCAGACCATGTTCCAGAAGGCGTTCACTGTGCATCTACAAGTAACCGTAACTTTGAGGGACGTCAAGGATATGGAGCTCGTACTCACCTTTGTAGTCCAGCAATGGCAGCAGCTGCGGCAATCGCTGGTAAATTTGTAGATGTACGCTATATGCCAGAAGTTCAAGCATAAGGGAGAAGATAATGGAAAAATTTACCGTCTATACAGGGAAATCAGTACCTTTGATGAATGATAACATCGATACGGACCAACTCATTCCCAAACAATTCTTGAAAGCTGTTGATAAAAAAGGCTTCGGTAAGAATTTGATGTTTGAATGGCGTTATCTTAATGATGACTACGAAGAAAATCCTGATTTCGTCTTCAATAAACCTGAGTATCGCGATGCGACTATTTTGGTTACTGGTGATAACTTTGGTTCAGGATCATCTCGTGAACACGCTGCGTGGGCATTGGAAGACTATGGTTTCCGCTGTGTTATCGCTGGATCATTTTCAGATATCCACTATAACAACGAATTGAAGAATGGTATGTTGCCAATCGTTCAACCCTTGGAAGTACGTCAAAAATTGGCTGCTCTTCCTGCAGGTGAGGAAATCACGATTGACCTTCCAAACCAAGTCATTAAATCTTCAGCAGGAGAGTTTCCATTTGATATCGATCATGAGTGGAAACGTAAATTGGTTGAAGGGCTTGATGATATTGGAATCACTCTTCAATATGAAGATTTGATTGCTGCCTATGAAAAACAACGCCCATCATATTGGCAATAAGGGACTAAGTTGTTTTTCTAAACTTTGATATTCAATCTTGCTATCAAAAGCAATGATGTGTTAGTAAAAAAATAATGATCACTTAAAAGAATGGGATAAGGACAATGTCTAAAATGTTGTTCTATCTCATTCTTTTTGTTTGAAACAGTTAATATGGTAGAGGCGTTTTTACTAGTAGCGTATGCTATAATAGAAAGATAGAAAGGAGGCCTTCATGTTTGCACAATTGGATACAAAATCCGTCTATAGTTTCATGGATAGTGTCGTAGATTTGAACAGCTACGTTGCGCGTGCCAAAGAGCTTGGCTATCAAGCCCTTGGTTTGATGGATCGTGACAATCTCTATGCTGCTTATCATTTTGCCCAGCTTGCAAGTAGAAACGGTTTACGTCCTTTGATTGGTATGGAAGCTAATCTATTTTACGAGGGAAGAAAAATTCCTTTTCGTCTATTAGCAAAAAATAATCAGGGCTATAAAAATTTGATGAAGTTGGCAACAGAGCTTTCCTCAGGACAACGTGAACTTACAGCTTTTTCGGACTATCTGAATGCTATTGCCCTCATCCTTCCGAGTGAAGACTGGGAGTCAGGGATGACACTTGGTTCAGAGGTTTTCATTGGGGTAAGGCCAGAAGATGCGGGTAAAGAGTTTGATTATCCTGTAGTTCCCTTACATACAGTGCGTTACTTTGAGAATGCAGACCGCTCGACGATTCAGATGTTGCATGCCATCTCGCAAAACGTTTCCTTGTCAGAGGCCTCTATTTGTCCTATGAATCAGCTTCTTTTCTCGCCTCAAGAAATGGAAAGTGCTTATAGTGATATCCCAGAGGCTTTGAACAATTTGGAGCAACTTGTTTCAGACATTACTTATCAATTTGATACGGATTTGAAGCTTCCCCGTTTTAATCGAGATATGCCAGCAGTTGACCAATTAAGTCAATTAGCTCAATCTGGATTGGAGTCTAAAAAGTTAACCTCAGCAGTTTATCAGGAACGTTTAGACAAAGAATTGTCTATCATTCATCAGATGGGCTTTGATGATTATTTCTTGATTGTCTGGGATTTGTTACGCTTTGGGCGTAGCCGTGGTTATTATATGGGAATGGGACGTGGATCTGCTGCAGGAAGCTTGGTGGCCTATGTTCTTGACATTACTGGAATTGATCCCGTTAAAAATGACTTGCTTTTCGAGCGTTTCCTAAATGAAGAGCGTTATAGCATGCCTGATATTGATATCGACTTGCCTGATATCTATCGAAGCGAGTTTCTTCATTATGTTAGGGACCGTTATGGTAGTAAGCACTCTGCTCAGATTGTTACCTTTTCAACCTTTGGAGCCAAGCAGGCTATTCGAGATGTTTTTAAACGTTTTGGTGCTAAGGAATTTGAACTGTCCCAACTAAGTAAAAAGATTTCTTTTCGTGATAACTTGACCTCTGTCTATGAGAAGAATATGTCATTCAGACAGTTGATTAATCAGAGACAGGAATTTCAGAGGGCTTTTGAGATTGCTAAGGCTATTGAAGGCCAGCCAAGACAGACCTCAATCCATGCTGCTGGTATAGTGATGAGTGATGACGATCTGACCAACCATATTCCACTAAAAGCTGGTGAGGATATGATGGTTACTCAGTACGATGCCTCCGCGGTTGAGGCCAATGGCTTGCTTAAGATGGATTTCTTGGGCCTCCGTAATTTGACTTTTGTTCAAAAAATGAAGGAGAAGCTAGAAGAAGAGCAGGGCATCACTATTGATATCAAATCCATTGACTTGGAAGATCCACAGACCCTAGCACTTTTTGCCAGTGGTAAGACAAAGGGAATTTTTCAGTTTGAGCAGGCAGGTGCCATAAACCTCCTTAAACGGATTAAACCGGCTAAGTTCGAAGAAGTCGTAGCGACAACCTCTCTTAACCGTCCCGGAGCTAGCGATTATACAGATAATTTCATTGCTCGTAAATACGGTAAGGAAAAAGTAGATCTCATTGATCCAGTAGTTGCACCAATCCTTGAGCCTACTTATGGCATCATGCTCTATCAGGAGCAGGTTATGCAGATTGCCCAAGTATTTGCGGGCTTTACACTCGGAAAAGCCGATTTGCTTCGTCGAGCGATGTCTAAAAAAGATGCCAATGAAATGTCTAAGATGTCCGAACAATTCATGGAAGGAAGTCGTCAGTTAGGACGTGACCCACAGATTGCTGAACGCCTCTTTAGTATGATGGCTAAGTTTGCAGGTTATGGCTTTAATAGAAGTCATGCCTATGCCTACTCAGCTTTAGCCTTTCAGTTAGCCTATTTCAAAACGCACTACCCACAGATATTTTATGACGTCATGTTGAATTATTCGTCTAGTGATTACATTAAGGATGCAATTGAAAATGGCTTCTCCCTAGCTAGTCTCGATATTAATAGGATTCCCTATCTGGACAAGATTTCAGATGGCAAGATCGTATTAGGTCTTAAGACTATCAAAGGCTTGCCAAGAGATTTTGCCCTTTGGATTATTGAGGATCGCAAACAAAATGGCAAGTACATTTCTATAGAAGACTTTTTGACACGTATTCCTAGCAAATATCAGAAAGTCGATATTTTGACACCTCTCATCCAGATTGGTTTGTTTGATATTTTTGAACCAAACCGTCAGAAAATCATTGGCAATTTAAACAACCTCTTTACTTTTGTCAATGAGTTAGGAAGTTTGTTTGCAGAGTCCTCTTATTCTTGGGTTGATTATGAAGACTATAGCCAGACGGATCGTTATAATTTAGAACAGGAGTTACTAGGAGTTGGGCTTAGTCCTCATCCTTTACACCTAGCTCAAAAAATGGCCTCTCGTCCCTATCAACCAATTTCTGATTTGACGGTTAATACTAAGGCGACGGTTTTGGTTCAGCTAGAGTCCGTTCGAATTATCAGAACTAAAAAAGGTGATCAGATGGCCTTTCTGAACGTAACTGATGGGATCAATAAACTTGATGTTACCCTATTCCCAGAAACTTATTTCTATCATAAGGATAAGTTGAGTGAAGGTGGTCTCTTCTATCTTGATGGACGGACCCAGGAGCGTGATGGACGCATTCAATTAATTTTGTCCAATATGGAGGAAGCTAGTACGGAGCGTTTCTGGATTCTACTTGAGAATCATGATAAGGACTTAGAAGTTTCTCAAATCTTAGCTAAGTATCCCGGAAACATTCCTGTCATTATTCGTTATCAAGGAAGTAAGGAAACTATTGTTAGTCAAAGATATAAAGTAGCTAAGAACGAGGAACTTAATCAGGAATTAGCACCTTATGTGTTGAAAACGGTTTTACGATAAAAAAAAACAATAAATCTTTTCAAATTTAAAGCCATTTAGAATTCTTTATGTTATAATGAAAATGTTAAATATATAAAAGGAGTATCAGGAATAATGAAACGTATTGCTGTTTTGACTAGTGGTGGAGATGCCCCTGGTATGAACGCTGCCGCTCGCGCAGTTGTTCTCAAAGCAATTTCTGAAGGAATTGAAGTATTCGGCATTAACCGTGGATACGCTGGTATGGTTGAAGGAGATATCTTCCAACTTGATGCCAAAGGCGTAGACAACATCCTCAGCCGTGGTGGTACTTTCCTTCAGTCTGCTCGCTATCCTGAGTTTGCCCAACTTGAGGGTCAACTTAAAGGTATTGAGCAACTTAAAAAACATGGAATCGAAGGTGTAGTAGTTATTGGTGGAGATGGTTCTTACCATGGTGCTATGCGTTTGACTGAACATGGTTTCCCAGCTGTTGGTCTTCCAGGAACTATCGATAACGATATCGTTGGTACAGACTATACAATTGGTTTTGATACTGCTGTTGCAACTGCAACAGAAGCTATCGATAAAATTCAAGACACTGCTTTCAGTCACGGACGTACTTTTGTCGTTGAAGTTATGGGACGTCACGCTGGTGATATCGCTCTTTGGGCTGGTATCGCTTCTGGTGCAGACCAAATTATCGTACCTGAAGAAGAGTACGACATCAACGAAGTTGTCCGTAAAGTTAAAGAAGGTTACGAATCAGGTGTTAAAACTCACCACGTAATCGTACTTGCTGAAGGTGTTATGGGTGCTGAAGAATTTGCAGCTAAAATGAAAGAAGCTGGAGATACTTCAGATCTTCGTGCAACAAACATTGGACACGTGGTTCGTGGTGGTTCGCCAACTCCGCGTGACCGTGTTCTTGCTTCATGGATGGGTGCTCATGCGGTTGACCTCCTTAAACAAGGTATTGGTGGTGTAGCTGTTGGTATCCACAATGAAGAGCTTGTTGAAAGCCCAATCCTTGGTACAGCAGAAGAAGGCGCTTTGTTCAGTCTTACTGAAGACGGTAAAATTATCGTTAACAATCCACACAAAGCTCGTCTTGACTTTGCAGACCTTAACCGTTCATTGGCTAACTTGAGCTAATCTCGGTTATTTAAATTATTGTTAATCCGTCGCTAGGGCGACAAAAAATATAAGGGAGTTTTTATTTATCATGAATAAACGCGTAAAAATCGTTGCAACACTTGGTCCTGCGGTTGAAATCCGTGGCGGCAAAAAATTTGGTGAAGATGGTTACTGGGGTGAAAAACTTGACCGTGAAGCATCTGCTAAAAACATTGCTCAATTGATCAAGGAAGGTGCCAACGTTTTCCGTTTCAACTTCTCACATGGTGACCACGCTGAACAAGGTGAACGTATGGATGTCGTTCGTATGGCAGAAGACCTTGCTGGTCAAAAAGTAGGTTTCCTTCTTGATACAAAAGGACCTGAAATGCGTACTGAATTGTTCGAAGGTGATGCTAAAGAGTATGCATACAAAACTGGTGAACAAATTCGTGTTGCTACTAAACAAGGTATCAAATCAACTCGCGACGTTATCGCTTTGAACGTTGCAGGTGCACTTGACGTTTTTGACGATGTAGAAGTTGGTAAACAAGTTCTTATCGATGATGGTAAACTTGGTCTTCGTGTTGTAGACAAAGATGCTGAAAAACGTGAATTCATCGTTGAAGTTGAAAATGATGGTATCATCGCTAAACAAAAAGGTGTAAACATCCCTTACACTAAAATTCCTTTCCCAGCACTTGCTGAACGTGATAACGCTGATATCCGTTTTGGTCTTGAACAAGGTCTTAACTTTATCGCTATCTCATTCGTACGTACTGCAAAAGACGTACAAGAAGTTCGTGCTATCTGTGAAGAAACTGGTAACGGTCATGTTCAATTGTTGGCTAAAATCGAAAACCAACAAGGTATCGATAACATCGATGAAATCATCGAAGCTGCTGACGGTATCATGATCGCTCGTGGTGACATGGGTATCGAAGTACCATTCGAAATGGTTCCAGTTTACCAAAAAATGATCATCACTAAAGTAAACGCTGCTGGTAAAGTTGTTGTTACAGCTACTAACATGCTTGAAACAATGACAGAAAAACCACGTGCAACTCGTTCTGAAGTATCTGACGTATTTAACGCAGTTATCGATGGTACAGATGCTACAATGCTTTCTGGTGAGTCTGCAAATGGTAAATACCCAGTTGAATCAGTTCGTACAATGGCTACAATTGATAAAAACGCTCAAACTCTTCTTAAAGAGTATGGTCGTCTTGATTCATCAACATTTGACCGTTCAACTAAGACTGAAGTAGTTGCATCTGCAGTTAAAGATGCTACTAACTCAATGGATATCAAACTTATTGTTGCTCTTACTGAATCAGGTAACACTGCTCGTTTGATTTCTAAATACCGTCCAGAAGCTGATATCTTGGCTGTAACATTCGATGAAATTACTCAAAAATCATTGATGCTTAACTGGGGTGTTATTCCAGTAGTTACTGAAAAACCAAGCTCAACTGATGATATGTTTGATGTTGCTGAAAAAGTTGCATTGGAATCAGGTCTTGTAGAATCTGGTGACAACATTGTTATCGTTGCTGGTGTTCCAGTAGGTACAGGTGGTACAAACACTATGCGTATCCGCACAGTAAAATAATTTAAGTAGTACTTAAATAGAAAGAAGGTCTTTGGATCTTCTTTTTTTGGCTCTATAATCGATTTAGTAGGTTAAACTATTGAAGAGATTATAGAGCTTTTTTCGTAGGTAGCTAAATCAATTGGATAATAATAACAAGTGAAAAAGTGAAGAATATCATACTTATTCCAAATGGTTTAAAGCAAGATGGCTGATTTGGTTTGTATTTTCAACAGATTTAGTTCTAAGTGTCATATGACTTAGAAAGTATTTAGCGAAGTGGGAAATTATCTTTTCAAAGAAATTTTGCTTTTCTTGAAAACAACAGGATAAAAAATGTCGTTAAATAGGCTTCTAAACTATAGTTAAGATGGTTATAAGCTATCTTTTTTAGAAGGACTGAGTTGATAACCAACCATTTTTATTTCAATAATGACTTACTAATTTAAAAGTTCTAATGAATTATTAATTCTGAAAATCGATTTTTGAAAAAAATGAAATCATAAGTTTCTTTTTAATGACAATTCTAAAAGT
>NZ_JACLQJ010000008.1:0-98233 GCF_016648665.1 Streptococcus sp. 23.2 | reverse complement strand
AGTCCAGACAACGGCATGATGGAATCCTTCTTTGGCATTCTTAAGTCTGAGATGTTTTATGGTTATGAGAAGACGTTTAAGTCAATTGAGCATTTGGAACAAGCTATTGTAGACTATATTAATTATTACAATAACAAACGCATTAAGATAAAACTAAAAGGACTTAGTCCTGTGCAATACAGAACTAAATCCTTTGCTTAAATTATTTGTCTAACTTTTTGGGGTCAGTACATTAAACCTAGGGGTACGACAATCTTATTCAACTTTATCAAACTGCGTTTCAGGTGCTAGTTTCGTTGGCTGACAAGACATGATTAGGAGGACAATGCTTCCAATCAATGAGAAGATAGCCAAGATTGGTACAAGCCCTATATAACTTAGAAGTACCCAAGCTGGATGAAAGCCTGCATCTCTCAAACGACGTATTTGTAGAGACAATTGAGGGATAAGTTCAATTAAGCTAAAAAGCATTAGTGGCCAAGCATAGGTGATAATTATTTTTTGCAGTTCAGTCGGATTATTCAACAAAGCTGGGTCACTAAGATCAACATTACTGAAGAAAGGAATAAGAACACAAAAAACAGTAAGAATAGTAATAATAATGACATTAACCAAGTAAGCCCACCAGTAGTCTGGACGAGTTGAACGGCCTCTAAAGTCAAAGGCACGCTTCCAAAAATCAATATAAGCTTTAATCATAACTCATTTCTCCTCTTATTTCCAAAAATCATCAAAAATGGTGATTGGCAAGTGACGTTTGTGTTGACCTTTACGCCACCAAGACTCAATCGTTTCCTGAGCTTTGGCTGAGACTTCCTTGCCTTCAAGGTAGTCATCAATTTCACGATAGGTCACTCCAAGTGCCACTTCATCAGCGATTCCTGGTTTGTCCTCTTCCAAGTCAGCTGTTGGCACTTTTTCATAAAGGGCCTTGTCCGCACCAAGTTCTGCAAGAAGGGCTGCACCTTGACGTTTGTTTAGACGAAAGAGTGGCAAAATATCCGCACCACCGTCACCAAATTTTGTGAAAAAGCCCGTAAGATTTTCAGCAGCATGGTCTGTCCCGATAACAGCTCCACTATTTTCACCAGCAACGGCATATTGGGTAATCATACGTTGACGGGCCTTGATATTTCCCTTATTGAAGTCAGAAACGGTGACACCTGCCTTGGCAAGTTCAGCAACCTGACCATCTACAGCTTCTTTGATATTAACCGCAAGACTCACATCTGGCTTGATAAAAGCAAGAGCACGTTGGGCATCATCTTCATCTGCTTGGACACCGTACGGTAAACGAATGGCGATAAACTGATAGTCTTTTCCTGTCTCTGCACGGAGCTCTTCAATCGCAAGTTGTGCCAGGCGGCCAGCCAATGTAGAATCTTGACCTCCTGAAATTCCCAAAACATATGTTTTAAGGAATGGATGTTTGAGCATGTAGGCCTTCAAAAAATCAACGGATTTTCGAATTTCTTCCTTTGGATCAATGCTAGGTTTAACGCCTAGTTGAGCAATAATAGTTTCTTGCAAAGTCATAATTTCTCCTTTTACTCTGACAGGTCATGAGCTTTCTTACGGACATTATCAATCAAGGTCATCTTGTTATCCCAGACATCTTTAGCCAAGTCAACTGGATAATCTTGAGGGTTAAGCACACGCTTGTACTCATTCCAAAGTTCGTCCAATTCCTTAGTCGCATAAGCCTTGATTTCATCAAGACTTGGTAAGTCATAGATCAGTTGCCCCTTGTCGTAGATTGGGACCAAGAGTGGCACTGCATCAAAATCACGAACAGTCTTATTGATGTAGGTATATGTTGGGTGGAACATATTAATTTCATCTAAAGCATTAACATCCGTATCTGCGAAAGTGATATAGTCACCTTCTGATTTGCCCTTAGCACGACTCGTAATACGCCAAACTTGCTTCTTACCTGGTGTTGAAACCTTCTCAGCATTATTGGACAATTTGATAGTATCATGCATGACTCCCTGATCATCCTCGATTGAAACAATCTTGTAGACAGCACCCAAGGCTGGTTGGTCATAGGCGGTGATAAGCTTAGTACCTACTCCCCAGACATCAATCTTGGCCTTTTGCATCTTCAAGTTGAGGATGGTGTTTTCGTCAAGGTCGTTTGAAGCATAGATCTTAGCATCAGGGAACCCGGCTGCATCCAGTTGCTTACGGACCTGCTTCGATAGATAAGCCAAGTCACCTGAATCAAGACGAACACCCAAGAAATTAATCTTATCACCTAGCTCTTTAGCGACACGGATAGCATTAGGAACACCAATCTTAAGGGTGTCATAGGTATCTACAAGGAATACACAGTCCTTATGAGTAGATGCATAGGCTTTAAAGGCGTCATAATCGTTGCCATAGGCTTGAACAAGAGCATGGGCATGAGTACCAGAAACTGGGATTCCAAAAATCTTGCCGGCACGTACATTTGACGTTGCATCAGCACCACCAATCACGGCTGCACGCGTTCCCCAGATTGCTGCATCCATCTCTTGTGCACGACGTGTTCCAAATTCCAACAGAGGAGCATCTTCAATGACAGAACGAATGCGAGCTGCCTTGGTAGCAATAAGAATCTGGTAATTGAGGATATTTAGCAAGGCAGTCTCTACAAGCTGGCACTGGGCCAAGGGACCTTCCACTTGGAAAATCGGTTCATTAGCAAATACTAAATCACCCTCAAGTGCTGAATTGATAGTCAACTCGAGTTTTAGGTTAGCTAGATAATCCAGAAAATCCTCAGGATAACCTAAATCTTTCAGATAAGCAATATCAGTTTCTGAGAAAGTCAGATTTTCAAGATAGTTGACAATACGCTCCAGACCTGCGAACACAGCAAAGCCATTTTTAAACGGAAGTTGACGGAAATAAACTTCGAAAACGGCCTTTTTATTGTGAATACCTTGGTTGAAGTAAACTTGCATCATATTGATTTGATACAAGTCTGTGTGCAAGGTTAAACTATCATCTTTATACATGGAACTCCTCCAATCGAATAGGTACTTCTTTTTTTGTTATTAATAGCCTGTATATGCTGACTATTATAGCATTTTTGAGCAATTGTCTCCACTTTTCAGAAAGTTAATTATTGTTTGGATTTTCAGATTTTTCTAATGCTTGTTTTGACAAAAAAGAGTAGCCTGAGGAGACTACTCTTCATTTCTATTCATATCTTAGGGACTCGACAGGGTCCATTTTACTGATTTTACGGGCTGGAAGGTAGGCTGACACATAGCCCATCAAGAGTGAGAAGCCAAACATGATGAGAATTGATGTCAGATTTAGGTCAAACACCTTGCTGACACTTGGGTAGAGATGTGAAACAATCATGTTGGCCAAGCTTCCAATACCCTGCGATACAAGGAGGGCAAGAGCTAGTGAGATACCCGTAATCCAAAGTGCCTCATAAACAAAGATAGCTTTCACGTCACGATTAAGGTAACCGACGGCCTTCATAACACCAATCTCTTTTGAGCGTTGCATGATGTTAATATAGATGATAATTCCAATCATGACAGCTGAAACTAGGATAGCTTGTGACGAAAGGATAATCAAGAGTGCTTGGATCACACGGATGAATTTAATAATGACATCTAGGATGGCCTGCTGTGAAAGAACCAGATACTTCTTGTTTTTCTGCAACTTTTTAGTGACTTCCTTAGTCTTGGCTGGATCCTTGAGCTCCAAAAGCATGTAAGAGACTGTTTTGGTAAAGCCATTTTCTTTGAGCAATTCTTCCAATTGTTTAGCTGGCAGATAGCTATTGCTCTCTTCAGCATCCTCGCTGTCATCAACAATACGGACAATCTTAGTCTTGATATCAGCTACTTTAGTTCCCTCAGAAGTATTTTCAACAATCTGAGCTGAAATTTCTTTACCGATAAAGTCTTTAGCCTTGAGCTTCTTCCCTGTTTCTTGGTTGTAGCGTTTGACAAAACTCATCGGAAGGGTTAAGCCCTTTTCATCTTCAGATTTAAAAGGCTTCCCAGCTGAAATTTTATCCTTATCATTGCGAGATGTAGAGATTTTTGTGTTCTTGTAGAGACTAATAACCTGAGAATAGTTAGGAAGGTCCTTGCTAAAATCCATGGTCTTGCCATCAAGGGTAAGACTTGCCATGTTCATTCCAAAGGGACTCTCCAAATACTTAATGTCATCACTCTTAATCTGGCTACGAATAAACTTCTCGTCATCCGCATTTAGAACCCCTCTGGCTGCTGATTTAGCACTAAGACTGATCTGAATTTGGGATGGAATATTGCCACCATCGGTACTATCATTAATCATACCAACAATAGCATTTCCCAAACCAAAGGAAATCAAGACACCGATAAAACCAATGGAAGTTGCCGTCGCAATCAAAAGATTACGCCACTTACGTTCCATAAAGTTGCTCAATGACAATTTCAGTTTATTCTTGAGGGTCAACCCCTTATTTTTCGATTGTTTCAACGACTTCACCATCCTTCATTTTAATGACAATATCCGCATAATCCGCCACTTCAGGGTTATGGGTTACGATAATCACAGTTTTACCTGCCTCGGCTAGCTCTTTAAAAATGTCGAGAACATTTTCCTGAGACTGAGAATCAAGAGAACCTGTCGGTTCATCAGCCACAATCATTTCCGGATTATTGACTAGGGCACGGGCAATGGCCACACGTTGTTTTTGCCCACCAGAAAGCTGCTTAACATTTTTCTTGATAAAGTCTCCGATTCCAAGACGGCTAAGCTCCCTCTCCGCAATCTCGGCCATCTCTTTATCAGTCATATTTTTAACGTAAAGAGGCATCTTGACATTTTCAAGTACTGATTGATGAGAGATAAGATTGAAATTTTGAAAGACAAAGCCAATGTGAGCCTTTCTAAAATAGGTCAAGTCACGCTCTGAAAAATCTCGCATGTTTTGATTTTTGAAATAAAGATTTCCTTGATACTGACTATCCAAGCCACTAATAATACTAAGCAGACTGGTCTTACCACAGCCAGATGGACCGTAGATAGCAGTGATCTTTCCTGGTGCAATCTCAAGCGTAACATCGTTCAAAGCGCGCTCTTGATTCGTACCGTCGAGATTATAGTACTTTGAGATGTGGTCGATGGTTAAAATGGACATGATTCCCTCCGTAAATTTGGTTTAGGTTAGAATTTGATTAGTTTCTATCTGATTATCTGCAATAAAATTTCAAGCAAAATAACAGAAACAGTTAACTAATCACCTTCTAAAACGATACATTAATTATAAACATTAAGTGATTATAAAAATAGTGACATAAATGTCACTATGGCATGAAAAAAGCCAAAGTCTTATAGACTTTGGCCTTAGTTTATTGACAATAAATACGAATAGCTTCTGCGAGAAAGGCGGCAGTCCCTGCTCCTCCGACTTTATCAATAAAATTAGAGAAGCGATTATCTGTTTGATACATCTGACCTAGACCAGCTAATACCGTTTGGTCACATGGATAAAAATGCTGACTAATATAGTCTTGTAACGCCTTTACTTGCTTCTGAACACTATCATCACCAGGATTATACTCCTTGAGCTGTCCAAAGGTAGACATGATTGTAGTCATCTCTTTTGTAACTTCAGGGAAGGACTCCTCTTCCTTAGCCGCAAAAGCTTGATAAGCTTCTGTCTGACCCCATCTAGCCTGAGCTTCTTCCTGAAAGGCTTCTACAGCTTTTTGATCAAATGCTTCAAATGACATTTCTTCTTCCTCCATTTGTAAGGCCTTAGCATGCGCTATGACAGCTTCCAAACGGGACTTTTTCAGCTCTAAGAGCTTAATCTGATCCCTAAGCGCCTGAACTTTATCATAACCTAGTTGACCTACGATTTCCTTAATTTTTTTGAGAGGAAAGTCTAACTCACGGTAAAGCAATATTTCTTGCAAACGGACAACCGCATCGCGATTATAGTAACGGTAACCATTTTCAGCCACAACCGACGGTTTCAGCAAATCAATTTCGTCATAATAATGAAGGGTGCGCACACTGACACCTGATAGTTGGCTCACTTCTTTTACAGATTTCATTAGAACTCCTCTCTGATTAAGAGTATAGGGTATGACGTGGCGTGAGGGTCAAGAGGAAAAAGAGTATTTTTTTGAAGTTTACTATAATTTCTTACTTTTCTTTTTCTGGCTTCGATGATGTAATAAAGCTTGATTAATACGCTGTGTTCTCATATGCATTTGCCAAATGAGATAAAGCCAGATAATACTATAAACGGAAATGAAAATAATCCAGATAGCAGGGTTCGTTAAAGCCTCATACCAGCCTGATATTAAACAAGTCCCTATCAGTACAATCGTCGTCAACAAGAAATGCAAGATTATTCTAAGCCTATACGATATGCGGTCAAGCTCTTCCAAAATCCACGAGAGCATTCCCATTAAACCGCTCATCATAAAGAGGGCTAAAATATTTCCTACATTAACTTTGGGATAGATAAGCTGCGGAAATAATTGACCAAGTAAAAGGAGTGCGAGGTAAAAGAACGATCCCGTTCTCACGCCGGATACAAAATAAGCAATTAAACGTTTCATTGGTTCCTCCTACACCCCTAAATAATCCATCAAAGATTTGACATATTTTCGGCTGACACTGGACTTAACTCCACCTGTCATTTTAGCCATCATATTGCCAGAAAAACTATCCGATAGTGATTCCAAATGATCTATATTCATAACAGCATGACGTGATATCTGTAAAAAACTTCGACGATTGATGCGATGCTGAAAGTTTGTCAGTGTCTCTCTCATCGTATAGGTATTGTTTACGGTATAAATCGTTAACACATTCTTATCAATCTCAGCTAGGATAATGTCATCAATTTTTACCATAACCAAATGATCATCCGTTTTAATAGGAATCACCACTTGATTTACAACTGAAAATTGTTCGAGATAATCCATTACCTCTCGTGCTTGATCAGACAATCGCTCTGCTTGGATGACCACACAGGGATCCTTTGCCGAAATATCTGATTTTTCTTCAAAACGAAGTTTCATTCCTATTCCAACTCTCACTTATTTTTTCTGGCTAGTTCTTTTCACTAAAACAATCCAAAGAATACTTGCTAGAAGAATACCTCCTAACACTATAAGGTAAGTATTTTCCTTTGTCAACAAACCCTGCCACTTGAGTTGAATACCCATTTTTTCTTGAAACTCTTGAAGAAGATTATCGTGACCTTTAAAGGTCTCACTTAATGTTTCTTTCATGAGTACTTGCCGATAAAGTGATGCAATATAAGTTGCTGGAGTACATTTCATTAGTAGTTGTGCAAAATCAGGTAAAACGCCCAAAGGTACATAAGTTCCTACCAAAAAACCAGAAGCTGTCCCCACTATGGTCGCAAACTTTCCAAGACTGTCTACGGATTGGAAAAAGTAAACAAAAATGGCATTCACTAAGCTAGAAAGCAGGCTACTAAGCAGCATAATGAGGAGAAGTTCGGGTAGTATGGATAATTTTGGAACTTCTCTAAAATAGCCACACATCAGCACACACATAAGGGCCTGCATGAAAAAAGAGATGATGATTGCGCTCGTTAGATACGAAAATGGTAACCGCCACTTTCCTTGATCCGATAAATAAAGATCCTGATCTACTTGATGTTCACGATCCTTTACTAGCTGAGTCAGGGCAGCCAGACTTGTCGTAATCCCTGTCACAGCCAGCGTCCCACTCATTAACCAATTATTTAACACAGGACCTCTATTGGGGAGCTGAGCCCAAGCATCTGTTAGATTTTTTTGAAGAAAAATAATATAGAGAACAAAGGAAATCAAGGCTCCCAACAGGGAGAAGAAAACTCCTGAACGATTCCTAAAATACAATAAAAAATTTCGCTTTAGTAAGGCTAGCATTAACGAACCTCCCTTCCTGTAAGTGCAATAAAGGCATCATCCATGGTCCCTGGACGAAACTCAAAATGGGCTATTCTATCTCTAACTTGTGCCAGGTAATCAATGGCTTCCCTTTCACTCTCAGGTTGAAAAACATACTCCAGTTGACTTTGTTGCTCTACTGACATTCCCGAAGTTTTAAGACTTTCTATCTGCTCTATCTCCTTGAAACGAATCTTCAAGATGTTTTTTGCATACTGACTCTTAATATCCAATGCCGATCCCTGAGCAATTACTTTCCCATGGTCCACAATATAAATCTGATCAGCTTCATCTGCTTCGTCAAGATAATGCGTGGTCAGTACAACGGTCATTCCCTCTTCTCTCTGCAATTGATAGAGCAAATCCCAAATAGACTTCCGAGTTTGGATATCCAGACCTGTCGTTGGTTCATCTAAGAACAGAATATCTGGTTGTGAGAGCAAAGCACGTGCAATGTCAACCCGACGCTTTTGGCCACCTGAAAGCGTCCCATATTTCTGCTTTTGAAAAGCTGATAGCCCTAGCCGACCAATGAGACTAGATACACGATTGGGTTTCAAGCCTTTATACTGTCTCGCACGGATGGTCAGATTTTCCCTAACCGTCAGCATCTCATCTAAAACACTGGTTTGGAAGACCACACCAATTTTAGTCCCTGGTTCATAGATGATTTCACCTTGCGTTGGTTGTTTCAAACCAATCAACATGGAAATTGTCGTTGATTTCCCCGCCCCATTTGGTCCTAGAATCGCATTGAAAGTCCCTCTTTTGAATTGTAATTGAATATTATCAACAGCAAGGTGGTTCCCATACCGTTTGCTTATATTTTTAGCTTGTAATATCATGTTCTCTCTCCTTTTTGACAATATCAGTCTAGCAAAAAAGCCGTTATAAAAACGACTTTTGGGGATAAACGGTCAAAATGAGGGTCCAAGTGGTGAGATGGAAGAGATAAACTGTATCTTCTGAAAAATCAAGTATTACAATAAAAAGCCAACTTCCATATTTAATTGCCGATAAAAAATAACACAAAAAGTAGGAATGAACTATCTTTTAATTTTATCCTCATAAAGTTTCTAGTATCACTTCTTCAAATGCCTATCAAAAAAATGAATCGTAGCCAACCAAGAATCCTTGCACTCTTTCATCAGTAAACGCCAATCTTTTCGATAGCGATAATTGGGTTGATAAGCTACTGTCAACATGTGACCTGTTTCATGGTATTTTTTAAATGTAATGTGGTGTCCTTTATAATGTGAAACAATATCATCAATTGCTGACGAGGTATCCCATATTTCATCAACAGTACTTCCGAGCAATAAGATTGGTGAATACATTTGACCAATATCTATCCTAGCAGAGCAATCTTTAGGGAAGGATTTTTTTAAAAGTTTGCTGAACAGATAATCTCTAAGTCGAAACTTTTGATAGGGAAGTTCTTTTTGCAAATACGTCCAAGAAGAAGTATGAGAGTTCCATTTCCCTTTTATCCCTTCATACACCACATCAGAGGGTGAATTTAGTACCAAACATTGAACGTCATTAAAAATGCTCTCCTCAGCTAAAACTAACTCTGCTCCCTTAGAACGTCCATAGAGTCCAATTTTTTCACTATCTAATCGAGGATGCTGACGTAGATAATCCTTTGCTTCCACAAGGCACTCTAAAGGAATACGTTCCAAATGTTTTGGCAACCCCTCTAAACCAAAGTAGGCAACTGCTAGGCAAATATAACCTCTAGAAGATAGAAGCTGAGCTATATTCTGTGCCTTTTCAATCCTTCCTTCACTACCGCTCACAATAATCAATGCTGGTGCTTTTATTGCCTTTTTATCATAAAAGAGTCTCCCTTGAAAATGTTTCCCGTAAATATCTTGATGACTAATTTGCGAACTCATGTAATGTCTTGTGAAAGTTCTCTCTGCGACGACAGTATTACCTTGTATAATTTTGATTTCCACAGAAAAGTGATCTAATAAGGGAATTTTAGAAAGAGAGTTTGGAAGTTTCTTTTTCCTATTGGTCAAAGGTTTGGCATTAAAGAATAACCCCATTGTTGCAATATCTTCATAAGAGCCAGAACAAGATGGAGTTTGTGAAATATCAATAATACCATTCTTATCTGATACAAAAGTCGCTGCTGATTTCCATAAAACATCATGAGCTAAAAGCATGGGAGCATTGATACAATAATAATCGGATAAATACATTTCGACTCGATAGGTTTCTCTTGGTTTTAATCCATCGATGACAATATTAAAAGATTCGTCTGCTAAATCAGACTCTGAGATCAGTTCAATTTTTATATTCATATCTTCCTCTTTTTGTTAATGCAATTAACAATATATTTTTAAAATTACCGTGATTTTTACCACGGTAATTCTTGCCATACCTGTTCAACATCATCCATCAATTTCATAACCATTTGAAGATCCTCCTCACTATAGTTTTTTAAAACTGAAAAAATGGCTGTCTCAATATGTTCTTGTTGCTCTTTATGAATGTTAAAAACGTCAACCCCTTTTTGGGATAATATCAGATATTTATTTTTTTCATTATCCGGTGCAAATTCAAAAGAAACGAGGTCTTTCTTGATTAAACGTCTAACACTCTGAGTAATGGCACTCCTAGAGACTTCAAGTAACTCAGATAATTTCACTAGATTCACAGGCTGATTGCGACCTATTAGGTCAATCAAATGGACTTCATTAATAGTGATTGATTTATCAATACTGTTCCTATGCTGAGCCTTTTTCAACTGTTCAAAAGCTAAAGCAAAGCTGTTAAAACGATTATTAAACTTATGCAGTTCTTTCTTATTCATAGTGTCTCTCTTTTGTTAATGATATTAACAAAACCACTATTTCTTGTCAAGCCGAACCTAAAAAATCCTCCAGAACTAAGCTCCGAAGGATTTATTTTTATTTCACAACAATATTAACGAGTTTATTAGGCTCAAACAGTTTGGGAAACTGTTTGATGTTGGAAATGAACAAATAAATTGGTTATTTTACAACAATATTAACGAGTTTATTTGGTACCGCAATCACTTTCACAATTTCCTTGCCATCAATCTCTGCTTTGACTTTTTCATTAGCAAGAGCGACTTCTTGCAACTCTTCGCGTGAAAGATCTTTTGCGACCATGAGTTTGGCACGGACTTTACCTTTGATTTGAACGACGATTTCGATTTCGTCTTCAACCAATTTGCTTTCATCCCATGTTGGCCAAGCTACATAAGAGATAGACTCACCTGTTTCTGCGACTGTTTGCCAGAGTTCTTCCGCCAAGTGAGGCGCAAATGGGGCGATCAATTGGATAAAGCCTTTGGCGTAATCCACATAGAGTTTATCTTCCTTGTTGGCAGCATTGACAAAGACCATGAGTTGGGCAATGGCTGTGTTGAATTTCATAGACTCGATTTGCTCAGTAACAGATTTAACGGTTTCGTTATAAACCTTGTCAAGAGCGCCATTGTTTTCCTCAACGATTTCTTTACTTGTAATCAAACGGTAAACACGGTCAAGGAATTTACGGCTTCCTTCCAGACCTTCTTCAGACCAAGCGATTGAAGCATCGAGTGGTCCCATGAACATTTCATAGACACGAAGGGTATCAGCACCGTATTGTTCCACCACATCGTCTGGGTTGACAACGTTCTTGAGGGATTTAGACATCTTGGCTGGTGCTTGCTCCAACTCTTCCCCTGTTTCCACATGGAAGAAGGAACCGTCACGTTTTTCAACCTTATCAGTCGCCACGAGAGCACCACGGTGGTCACGGTAGCTTGTTCCCAAGATCATTCCTTGGTTAAAGAGTTTTTGGAATGGCTCCTTAGTAGGTACAACACCAAGGTCATAGAGGAACTTGTGCCAGAAACGAGCGTAAAGCAAGTGGAGCACGGCGTGTTCTGCACCACCCACATAAATATCGACTGGCAACCATTGTTTAAGAAGGTCCTCATCAGCCAATTTTTCTGTATTATGTGGATCGATATAACGGAGGTAGTACCAGCTTGAACCTGCCCATTGTGGCATAGTATTCGTCTCACGACGACCTTTGACGCCATCTTCACGAGTCACTTCCAGCCAGTCTGTCAAGTTAGCCAATGGGCTTTCACCAGTACCTGAAGGGCGAATGTCCTTGGTTACTGGCAAGACAAGTGGGAGTTCACTTTCTGGAACAGCTGTTGAAGTGCCATCTTCCCAATGAATGATTGGGATTGGTTCACCCCAGTAACGTTGACGGCTAAAGAGCCAGTCACGAAGACGGTAAGTGATTTTTTCTTGACCAAAGCCTTTTTCTTCTAGCCAAGCCACGATTTTAGCAATCGCTTCTTCTTTGTTGAGACCGTTCAAGAAGTCAGAGTTGACGTGAAGGCCATCTTCTGTGTAAGCAGCTTCTTCAACGTTTCCACCTTCCAAGACTTCTACGATTGGAAGGTCAAACTGTTTTGCAAATTCCCAGTCACGCTCATCGTGGGCAGGTACGGCCATAACGGCACCTGTTCCGTAGCTGGCAAGAACATAGTCCGCAATCCAGATTGGGATTTCTTTACCATTGACAGGGTTGATGGCATAAGCACCAGTCCAAACCCCTGTTTTTTCCTTGGCAAGGTCTGTACGAGCCAAGTCTGATTTAAGGCTGGCTTGATGTTTGTAATCAGCTACAGCCTCAGCTTGTTCAGGTGTTGTGATGGCATCTACCAAGTCATGTTCAGGCGCCAAAACAGTGAAGGTCGCACCAAAAAGAGTATCTGGACGAGTCGTAAAGACGGTGAATTCCTTGTCTGTTCCTTTCACCTTGAAAGTGACATTGGCACCAGTTGATTTTCCAATCCAGTTGCGTTGCATGTCCTTGATAGACTCTGGCCAGTCAAGGTCATCCAAGTCATTGAGCAAGCGCTCAGCATAGGCAGTGATTTTGAGCATCCATTGACGCATTGGTTTACGAACAACTGGGTAGCCACCACGCTCAGATGTTCCATCTGGAAGGACTTCTTCATTGGCGATAGCTGTTCCTAGTTCCTCAACCCAGTTTACTGGTACTTCCGCTTCATAAGCCAAACCTTTTTCGTAAAGCTTGGTGAAAATCCACTGTGTCCACTTGTAGTAATTTGGATCTGTTGTGTTGACTTCACGGTCCCAGTCGTAAGAGAAGCCAAGTGCGTTGATTTGACGTTTGAAGTTGGCAATATTTTCCGCTGTGAAGTCAGCTGGATCATTACCAGTATCCATAGCGTATTGCTCTGCAGGCAAACCAAAAGCATCCCATCCCATTGGGTGAAGGACATTATAGCCTTGGGCACGTTTGTAACGGCTGAGGATATCTGTTGCAGTATAACCTTCTGGGTGTCCTACGTGCAGACCTGCTCCAGATGGGTAAGGGAACATATCAAGCGCATAAAACTTAGGTTTTGAAGCATCTGTTCCTGTCTTAAACGTGTGATGGTCAGCCCAGTATTTTTGCCACTTGGGCTCGATTTCTTTATGATTGTAAAAACTCATGGTCTCTCTCCAATATTCGTAATGCTTCTATTATAGCATTTTTGAGGGATTTTTAAAGATGGTAAGGGAAGTTTAAGAGACGAATTGACCCTGGTTTAGTTTGCGTTTTTTTGCATTTTTGTTTACAAAAAAAGCAAAAAGATGCTATACTAGTATCAGAAAGCAGGTGACTCATGTATCAGGAGCAACGATTAGAGAAAATATTAACACTCCTGGAAGAGAGGGGAAACCTATCTGTCAAGGAAATGGTCGATGAATTAGGAGTTTCCAAAGACACTGTCAGAAGAGATTTCGACTGTCTCAGCCAGAGGAATCTGGCTCAGCGTACCCATGGTGGCATTCTTCCAGTAAAAAATACCACTGTTCTTGGCTTCCAAGAACGTCAGAAAGGACTCACTGAAGACAAGAAAAAAATGGCAGACCTAGCGCTTATCTTGGTCAAAGACCAAGCTCTACTCTTCTTCGATGTCTCTACCCTGATGCTTGAAGTTTCACAAAAATTGACTAAGAAGATCACTGTCTACTCCCACTCTTTGGACAACGCCTTGGTCCTAAGTGGCAAAGAAGGAATCGACTTTCATCTCTTGGGAGGAAGATTTTACAGCAAAAACCGCTTCTACTATTCGCTTCACGAAACTCAGCTCTTGCAACATCTACAGTTTGACTTAGCCTTCTTCGGAGCGGCTAGTCTCAGTCAAGGAGTGGTCAGCTATGAAGATGAAGAAGACGTTGCTGTCAAACAACTGGCCATGCAAGCTGCTAGAACCAAGATTCTTATTGCTGAATCTGATAAATATGAAAAGCACTCCAAATATATCTTGAGCAAAATTGAAGACTTTGACTACTGGATTACAGATAAAGAACCTGATCCTGATTTGATCGAGTCTCTTAAAGATAAAGTAACGATTTTATACGATGGAAAGGATAGCGATTATGAGTAATATTCGTTTGATTATCAGTGACATTGATGGCACTATTCTCACTAGTAACCACCAGGTGGATGAGCAACTGATTGAGGTAATGCCAGAGCTTGAAAAGGCAAATATTCCCTTTGTTTTAGCTTCTGCCCGTTCGCCACTAGGGATGCAACCAATTGCTCATAAACTGGGACTTCATGACAATCCCATCGCTTGCTACAACGGGGCCTTAGTACTTGAGGGGGATCGTACTATCATCCAACACCCTGTGGATAAAGCTGAAATCCAAGACCTCCTTAACTACTTATCCACAGATTATCAAAGTGTCTCTGTGAATATCTACTCTGGCAAGGACTGGATCACCAACGAACTAGACAAATGGTCTCAGTTGGAAGGAAGTATCACGGGTGAATCTCCTATCATTAAGGAACTGCAAGACACGGTCTCAGACTCAGAACCACCTATCCACAAGCTATTGTTGATTGATGACCCTGAAGTTATCCAGGACCTCCACCAAAAACTCCTAAGTATGGATTTTCCACAGACAGCCTTCTACTTATCTAAAGATAACTACCTTGAAGTCACTGCCAAACATGTTTCTAAAGAACATGCTCTCCTTGAGCTTGCCAAATATTATGACCTTCCTCTTGAACAAGTCATGACCATCGGAGATAACTTCAACGATAGTCCTATGCTAGCTCTAGCTGGCCTAGGAATTGCTATGGGCAATGCACCTGAAGGGGTTAAGGAAACTGCAAACTTAGTAACTGCTTCAAATGATGAGCATGGTGTCGCTCAAGCTATTAGAAAACATGTCCTAAACTAAGCTAATATCTAATGGTGGGAACAACCTTTAATCGCCAACTCGAATTTTAGAACACATCTTATAACTAAGATAACATTTGGGGTGGGAACAGCCCTTAATTGCCAACTCGAATTTTAGAACAAAAGGAAAGGTGCCCTAGAGGTGCCTTTCCTTTTTCAACGAAAAAAGCCTTCCTCTCTCGAAGAAGACCCAAATTTTCTAAAGATAAAGAAGGAGACCTATAAGAATCCCAATGACATAGCCTGCCAAAACATCACTAGGATAGTGAACACCACCTAGCACACGCAAAAGAGCTAGAGCGCCCGCCAGAAAAAGCATAGTCCCACCTAGCCAGGGGTTAAGCGTCAGTGCCAACATAGCAATGACAGTCGCTGAGAAAACATGCCGACTGGGAAAGGACTTGCCTAGACTGTCCTTCTTAATAAGGGGCTGAATCTCCCAGGTCTGGTATGGACGTGGTCGGTTATAAAGGCTACGACCAAGAGAAAGAAGGAAAAAGCCTCCCCCCATAATAAGCACCGTCGTAGAGAGAACAAACCAACCATTCCTTAGCCAAACCCAAATAAGAAATATAGGAAAAAGCAGGTAAAAAGTCCTAGTTATAAGCTTGTTCAACCTTTCTAAAACCTTAGCGTAAGAACGCAAAGGAGCGCTAATCCTATCGTAAAATCGTTTGTAATTCATCATCATCCGTTAGAAAAAAAGGGAGTGACACAGAACTAAATTTCAAAAATCTAGCTTCTAGCCTCTCCCCTCAAGTTTAATGAGATAGTCTTCCAAGGTTGAAGTCTCTTAGCCCAACCTCTTTTTGTCTATCTTAAAGTTCAGCGATTTGGTAAAGTTCAAGTTCAGCAGCTGTTTCTGAACCAAACATATTAATCATGATTTTAACCTTGTTGTTTTCAATTTCTACAACACGGCCTTCTTGACCCATAAAGGCACCATCGATGATTTGAACCACATCACCAACCTTGATATTAGTATCAAAAACATCAACTGTTTGACCCATTGAAATCAAGATTTGACGGATTTCTTCTTCCAAAAGTGGTGTTGGTTTAGAACGGTTACCGTGAGAACCAACGAAACCAGTAACGTTTGGAGTGTTACGAACAACGAACCATGCTTCGTCTGTCATTACCATCTCAACGAGAACATAACCAGGGAAGCGGTTTTCTTCTACTTCTTTGACCTTACCATTTTTCTCAACATTAACAGTTTGAGTTGGGATTTCAACACGCAAGATATTTTCAAGCATGTTATAAGTTTGGGCACGTTGCAAAAGGTTTTCTTTAACTTTGTTTTCGTATCCTGAATAGGTTTGAAGGACGAACCAGCCCTTGTCGAATGAATCTAGCATTTTAGGATTCCTTTCTTTTTTCTAAATGACATTTAAACACCTTTGGCTAGGTATCTTCTAGATGCGAGTGTTAAATGTAAATGAATGTCTAAGGTTTAATTCAAAGCGTAATAAAAAAGCCTGGTGGCCCTTGTTCTCGCTTTTATCTGCATTTATTATAACAAAAAAGAGCAGGCATTCCCACTCTTTTTGTGTTTTCTTTAGAAAAAGTTAATCAGTGCTGACATAGCGCGACTCAACAATTCATCAAACGCATAGATGATGACAGTGAAGAACGCAGTATACTCAAGAACTGAAATAAAATCGTGCCAGCGTTGTTTACGGTCTGGCCAAGTCGTGTCTTTCAAGACTTTGAAAATACTTCCAGTTTGTCTCACGGTGTCTCCTATCTTGTTTCCTTATGCAAGGTGTATTTTTTACAATGTTTACAAAATTTGTTAACTTCTAGTCGTGTTGGTTTGGGAGTGCTACTCACATTAATTGAGTAGTTTCGGCTCCCACATTCAGCACACGCTAGGCTTGCTTTTTTCTGTGCCATAACGCCTCCGTTCTTTTTATCTTACCACTTTTAAATGCAATTGACAAGCTATCTGAATAGACCTGAGAAGGAGTCTGTAATCTTATCCCAAAGGCTGCTTGCCTGATCTTTAACGTCATTCACAACGTCTGATGCCTTGTCTGTCCATGACTTGTTACTGCTATTGCGCGAGTCATTTGGATCTGCCGTATAGTCTAGTGTTTGACCATCAGCTGCATAGGCATTTTCAACGGTAAACTCAGTACCTGGTGTATTTGGCAAAACATCCGCAGCGATGTAGCTGAAGATCGTCGAAGCTGTTCCCGAGCTAGCTCCTGTTAGGTAGTGACTCTCGTCAGTCTTATCAAAACCGATCCAGGTCGTCATAACCACATCAGGAGTATAACCAATCACCCACTGGTCACTAGTCAAATCCTTGTTAAATTCAGCCTGCACAGTACCTGTCTTACCTGCCATAGTATAACCTGTGTAGTTGGCATTCACAGCAGAACCATTTGAGAAGGTACCAAGCATCATGCTGGTCATCTGGTTAGCTACTGACTGGCTGATAACACGTTTAGATTTCTTACTATGGGTAGCAATAATGTCACCACTGGCATTTTCAATTTTAGTAATGAAATAAGCTGTGTTCATCTCACCACCATTAGCAAAGGTAGCATATGCCTGAGCCATTTGAAGAGGACTAGCTGTCACACCACCACCAAGTGAAATTCCCAGTTCTTCTGGAACATTGTCAAAGTTGAGACCGAATTTTTGACCGTAACTAATCCCTTTTTGAATACCGATTTGATTAAAGAGGTAAACTGCTGGGATATTGTAGGAGTTGGCCAAGGCTTGATACATGGGTACATCCTCTGTCTCAACACCACCGTAGTTGGTTGGAGTATAGCCGTTATAGTCGATTGGTTTATTAGGAAGGTCCTTATTGATGCTCCATCCTGAAGCCAAGGCCGGAGCATAGACTACCAAAGGTTTGATGGTTGATCCAGGACTACGTTTACCTTGGGTTGCATAGTTAAAGTTACGGAAGGTTGTATCACTGGTACCACCTACACGACCTACCAGACCACGGACAGCTCCAGTTGTTGGATCAAGTGCCACACTAGCTGACTGAGCTGTACTACCATCACTTTCTGATGTAGGGAAAAGATAAGTATTTTCGTAGGTTTGCTGCATGTTAGCTTGTGAGTTGGCATCCATCTCTGTGTAGATCTTGTAGCCATTTTTAACGATTTCATCCTCACTCAAGCCATAAGTTTTCGTAGCTTCTTCAATGACGGCATCAAAGTAAGACGGATACTTGTAGTCATCGCCAGTCCCTTGATAGGTATCATCCAGACGACTAGCCATATCAACTCCAGCCGCACTGTCGGCATCTGCCTGACTCAACTTCTTGTCATCAACCATATTGGCGAGGACAGTGTTTCGACGGTTGGTCGCATTTTGGATATTATCGATTGGGTTGTAAATTTCAGGTCCCTTAAGCATACCCGCGAGGGTCGCTGCTTCATCAACGGTTAGATTGGCAGCACTTGTCCCGAAGTATTTTTGACTAGCATCTTCAACACCCCAAACCCCATTTCCGAAATAGGCATTATTGAGGTACATGGTAAGGATTTCTTGCTTGCTGTATTTCTTGGTTAATTCCAAAGAGAGGAAGAATTCCTTGGCCTTACGAGTGACTGTCTGTTCTTGTGTCAAGAAGGCATTTTTAGCCAACTGTTGGGTAATGGTCGAACCACCACCAAAGCGTCCCATAGATACAATGGCCAAGAGGAATCGCTTGACGTTAACCCCGCTATTTTCATAGAAGGTACGGTCCTCAGTTGCTATGACAGCGTTCTCCAAGCTATCACTAATAGCATCTAGCTCCACATAAGTCCCTTTTTGCCCTGACAAAGAACCAGCTTGATTGCCTTCTTTGTCATAGATAACCGTCGTAGCTTTCAAGGCATCTTGAAGGTCTGAAACATTGGTCGTCTTGGCAATATAGAAAAGGTAGGAACCTACTGTCAAAACCAGCACAGCTAGCATGATAAAGAGAATTTTACCAATATGATAGCGACGCCAGAAACGGCGAATAGGATTTCTTGGCGAAAGTGTAAACTTGCTCAAGAACGCCTGAACCTTACCTAAAGGTTGGGTCGTATCAATAGGTTTCTTTTGCTTAGAACGTTGATAACGTGACGTCTCTTGACTTTCCTGAGACATATCTAAGTCTTCAACGGCTTGTTCAACCTCATCAGGTTTCTTAGCAAAGAGTCCCTTTATCTTATTTTGTAAATTCTTCGATTTTTCAGCAGGCTGGGAATCCTTACCCTTTCCGCTATTTTCTTCTTTAAAAAGTTTGTTTTTTAGATTATCAAAAAATGTCATAACCCTATTATACCAAGTTTTTACAGATTCTGTCCTCTTTTAAACGTTCATGATATAATGAAACCATGACTTTACACGTAGAAATTATCAATCCCTATCCTGCAACAACCGTCAAAGACTTGCTCGAAACTAAGCTCCTCATTCCTCGTAAGATTCGTCATTTCCTACGCACGAAAAAGCACGTCCTCATCAATGGAGAGACTATTAATTGGCAGAGTCCTGTTGAAAAAGGTGATAAGATTAGCCTGACCTTTGATACAGAGGACTACCCTGAAAAAATTATCCCTATGGGAAATGCCAGTTTAGTAGAACCTCTCTATGAGGATCAGCATCTCATCGTGGTCAATAAACCTGAAGGAATGAAAACACATGGTAATGAACCCACAGAAATTGCTCTACTTAACCATGTTTCGGCCTATTGTGGGCAAACCTGTTACGTCGTTCATCGACTAGACATGGAAACTAGTGGGGCTGTACTCTTCGCAAAAAATCCGTTTATCCTGCCAATTCTCAATAGACTCTTGGAAGATAAGAAGATTCAGCGTCAATACTGGGCTTTGGCTGAAGGTAAATTTCAGACCAAGGAGACTGTGTACAAAGACAAGATTGGATGCGACCGCCATGATCGTAGAAAACGGGTGGTTGATCCTAGAAAAGGGCAGGTTGCCTATACAACCATCACGCGCCTCAAAACCTTTAAAGGAGCCAGTCTGGTCAATTGCCAACTAAAAACCGGCCGGACCCACCAAATTCGTGTGCATCTGGCCCACCATGGGCATGCCATTCTGGGGGACCCTCTTTATAGCCACCGCCCCGCATCTCGACTCATGCTCCACGCCCACACCCTTAGTTTCACCCATCCCTTAACACTCGAAAAAATCACTGTTAAGGCAAGTTCAGACAGTTTTGAACAAGGGTTGAGAAATCACAAATAATAGAAGTAGGCTCATTCTCAAGCATAGTGCGAAAGGATTATCCTAATGATCCTCTAGTTATGACACAGTGGAAGCTTGCAAATAAGTTGCTTTTATTGACTTCAAAAGCCTTGACCACCTTGAATCTCCCTTTATATTATGTTATCCTTTACATATCATTTAAAATTTGAGGGGTATTTAATTTATGAATCCAGTCGATCAATGGCTAGCAATTAACGCCAAGTATTTCCCAACAGAACAAGTTCAGTACATCCGCCAACGTCTTGAGGCACTTCCTGAACAACAACTTTCAATGCTTTACTCAATCAGCTTCCAAGACCCTACGATGATGCTTGTCATCTCACTTTTTGGTGGTTCTCTTGGAATCGACCGCTTTATTTTGGGACAAGTTGGTCTTGGTGTTGGTAAACTTTTGACATGTGGTGGATGTGGTATCTGGTCAATCGTTGACTGGTTCCTTATCATGGATGCTACTCGCCAATCAAACGCTCAAAAACTATTTGCAGTTATTGGCTAATGAAAAACTATTTTACACGCTTGTGGGCCTACCACCAGCGTTTTTTTAGATTATATCTCTTAGTTTCAGTGGCAGTTTATGGAGTCTACCTTTTACATCTTCCAACACCACTCAGTTTAATCCTAAGACCATTTGGCCTTAAAGGTTGGAGTGCAGGCCTAACACGCGCTAGTATCAGACTCTTACACTTAGATTGGCAGGGAGCCTGGGACTATAATCCACTGATATATCCTCTAGTGGTCTATATCCTAACCTATTTCTTTCTCTTCCCCATCTTTAGTGATAAGAAGATTATAAGGAAATAAAGTAAAGACTACTATCCCACTCCCATTGCAGTCCCCTTACACTATTGCTATAATTGTAATTATTGAAATTTTTATAATCAAGATATCTGGAGGTTATACACATGAAGCAACAAGATTGGATCGATTTTTTCCAAGCAGTTAATGGTCGTAATCCAAGTATTCAAGAAATGGCTGAAGCAGCTCAGAAAGGCGAGTTTGTCCGAGAAACTCCCAAACAGACTGTAGAAGTAACAGAAACTGTCTCACAAAAAGAGACTGTAGAAACAACGAACGGCTCAGAAGTCGTTGAGCCTACAAAACCTGTACCATCAACAGAGGTTGTAGAAACTGCCGAAAAAGATGTTGACAGCTATGATGTTGCTGAAGAGCCACTCACTAACTCTACAGCAGATGAAGAAGAGACTTTCCAAGCAACTAACCTAGCTCAAGAAAATCAATCAAAGACCTTCCAGGAACAAGTTAAACCTGTTGTAGAAACTGCCAGTCAGACTGTTAACCAATTTGCGAATCAAACTGGCGAAACTTTCCAACAAGCAAGCAAAAATCTAAATGAAACTTGGAAGAAACAAGACAAGAAAACCCAAACAAACCTCATCATGTTAGCCGTCGCTTCCATCCCAGCTATCCTCTGGGCTCTTGGAATGATACTCTTAGGAATTGCCAGTGATGATCTTAGTGCCGGATTGATCACGGCTCTTCTCTCCGTCATCATTAATTTCCCCTTGGTTGTACTTCTTATATTACCAGCTCTTCTAAATAAAACAGATAAAAAATGGCCAATCTTTATCCTATCCTTTCTTCTAGGCTGGACATTCATCGGTTGGATCATCCTTCTTGCTGTTTCTATCAATACGAATAAGGAAGCAGAACGCATTAGACAACAACAAATGATGATGCAAATGGCAGGTCAACAAGGAAGTTCTGATACATTTAACCCTTTTCAGTAATTAACAACAAATAATTGAAAAAAAGAAAACCCAGAAAAAGTTTCTCGACTTTTCCTAGGTTTTTTCTTTTGCTTTTTTAAACTCTTAGTAGCCCATCATTCCTGGATCCATAGCTGGTGCTACTGGAGTTTCTGGTTCAGGTTTATTGGCAACGACTGCTTCAGTTGTCAAGATAAGACTAGCTACAGAAGCAGCATTTTGGAGGGCAGAACGTGTGACCTTAACAGGATCGATAATTCCTGCTTCAACCATATCTACCCATTCACCGTTAGCAGCGTTAAAGCCTGTACCAACTGGGCTGTTCTTCAATTTATCGATGATAACTGAACCTTCATAACCAGCGTTATAAGCAATTTGACGAACTGGTTCTTCCAAGGCACGGAGGACAATGTTACGTCCTGTAGCGTCGTCACCTTCAAGATCAAGTTCAGCAACCTTAGCAATGACGTTAACAAGGGCTGTACCACCACCTGCTACGATACCTTCTTCAACAGCGGCACGAGTAGCGTTAAGGGCATCTTCGATACGAAGTTTCATTTCTTTAAGGGCTGTTTCAGTGGCCGCACCAACCTTAACAACTGCAACCCCACCTGACAATTTAGCCAAACGTTCTTGAAGTTTTTCACGGTCAAATTCAGATGTTGTTGTTTCCAATTGAGACTTGATGAGGTTAACACGGTTAGCAATCGCTTCTGTGCTTCCTGCACCTTCAACGATAACTGTGCTATCTTTATCCACAGTTACTTTCGAAGCTTGACCAAGTGCTGCCATAGTTGCATCCTTAAGTTCAAGACCAAGATCTTCAGTAATGACAGTTGCTCCTGTCAATACGGCAATGTCTTCCAACATCGCTTTACGACGGTCACCAAAGCCAGGTGCCTTAACAGCAACGACATTGAAAGTTCCACGAATCTTGTTAAGAACAAGTGTAGGAAGAGCTTCACCATCCACATCATCAGCAATGATCAAGAGTGGACGGCTTGTCTTAAGCACTTCTTCCAAGAGTGGAAGGACATCCTGAATATTTGAAATTTTCTTGTCAGTCACAAGGATAAATGGATTTTCAAGGTCAGCGACCATTTTTTCATTATCAGTAACCATGTACTGAGAAAGATAACCACGGTCAAACTGCATACCTTCAACCACTTCGAGTTCTGTCTCCATACCACGAGACTCTTCAATAGTGATAACACCGTCATTACCCACACGTTCCATTGCTTCTGAAATGTATTCACCAACTTTTTCAGAACGTGATGAAACAGCTGCAACTTGAGCAATGGCTTCCTTATTGGCAACTGGTTGAGCAATAGCTTTAAGCTCTTCCACAGCTGTAGCCACAGCTGCTTCAATCCCACGACGGATACCGATTGGATTAGCACCAGCCGTTACATTTTTTAGACCTTCACGGACAATAGCTTGTGTCAAAACAGTGGCTGTAGTTGTTCCGTCACCGGCAATATCATTCGTTTTTGAAGCCACTTCGCTGACCAGTTTGGCACCCATATTTTCAAAGTGATCTTCGAGTTCGATTTCTTTAGCAATTGTTACACCATCATTAGTGATAAGAGGTGAGCCAAAAGCTTTTTCCAAAACCACGTTACGACCTTTAGGACCAAGCGTTACCTTAACTGTATCAGCCAAAGTATCAACACCACGAACCATTGCTGCGCGTGCATCTGATGAAAATTTAATATCTTTTGCCATAGTTACTCCTTCTTTATCTTACTTTATATCTGATTAGCATAGACCTAAGCTAAGACTGCTAAAATATCTGCTTCACGGATAATTGAAACGGAATCATCTCCGTCTTTAACATTGATACCTGCACCATTTTCAACAAGAACTTTATCGCCTGCTGCAACACTAGGTGCAATCAATTCACCAGTAAGAGTACGGATTCCTTCACCTACTGCCAAAACCTCAGCAGTCTTTGTAGCTTCATGACTAGCTCCTGCCAATACAAAGCCACTAGCTGTTTTTTCTTCTGTTTCTTCAAAACGGACAACGATACGATCACCCAATGGTTTCAATGCCATACCAATTACCTCCAAATGTTATTTATTATTAGTAACGTGTGAAACGTTATTTTTAGCACTCATAAACCACGAGTGCTAATCCATATATTTATTTTAGCACTTGGTCAAAAATAGTCAAGAAAAAACTACCCAAAATCTGAACTTTGGATAGTTTCTTTTTTTGTTTGTTAACCGAGCACCAAGGCATCGTCATTGAGGACTTGTCCACTATTTTTGTGGAAGAGGTCCATAAGTTCTGCAACAGTGAGGTTTTTCTTTTCCTCACCTCGCACATCGACAACGATTTTTCCATGATAGAGCATAACCAGACGGTTCCCATATTCGATAGCATGTTCCATATTATGGGTAATCATAAGGGTTGTCAATTCTTGTTCTTCAACAATCTTACGTGTCAAATTCATGACCATATCACTTGTCTTAGGATCTAGGGCTGCTGTATGTTCATCCAAAAGCAAGATTTTTGGACGCACCAAGGTTGCCATAGCAAGTGTCAAGGCCTGACGTTGTCCACCTGACAAGAAATTAGCATCGGTCTTCATACGATTCTCAAGACCAAGACCAAGATCTACCAAGGCTTCCTTGAAGACTTGACGTTCGCTTTCAGTGATAGACTTTTTAAAGAAGCTACGTTTCTTACCACGACGATAGGCAATCGCCATATTTTCTTCGATAGAAAGGTTTGTCGCTGTCCCCATTCGAGGATCTTGGAAAACACGACTAATATCTTTAGAGCGCTCATCTACAGATGCTTTCTTAATAGATTGCCCCTCCAACAAGATATCCCCCTCATCAATGCTAAGAACACCAGCAATTGAATTCATCAAGGTTGATTTACCAGCACCATTTCCCCCAATAACAGAGATAAAATCTCCCTGTTCAATGTCGAGATCCAAACCACGAAGGACGTGATTTTCATTGACCGTGCCTTTTTCAAAGGTTTTATGAATCTGTTGTAAACTAAGTAAAGCCATTACTTGTCACCTCCTGGAGTCAAGGATTTGTTAGGTTTGATTTTTAATTTTTGTCGTACTTCTGGCACATAAAGGATGATAGCAAGCAAGATGGCTGAAGCCAATTTCAACATTTGAGCATCAACATTCATGGCAAGGATAATAACCAAGACCAAACGGTAGAGAACAGCTCCTACAACAATTGACCAGAGACGTTTGCCAAGTGGTAGATACTTGACGATAACTTCAGCCAAGATGATAGCAGCCAAGCCATTTACGATGGTACCAGTACCCATATTCATATCCGCATAGCCATTGTTTTGAGCTAGGAGGGCACCTGATAGAGCAATCAAACCATTGGAAATCATGTAACCAAGAATCTTCATACGGTCAACCTTGATACCATTAGCTTCACCCATGGCAAGGTTATCACCTGTTGCACGAAGGGCCAGACCTACCTGTGTATTAAGAAGAACAACCAGCATAAGCACTACAAGACTCACAAAGATAAGTCCTAATAGAATCACACCATTCAACTTAGACAAACCAAGCCCCATCACCATAGTCACAAGCGTATTATGTCCTGAAAGAGAGACATTGGCACTTCCAAGAACCAAAAGGTTAACTGAATAGAGCCCTGTTAAGGTAATAATCCCTGTTAAGAGTGCTGGTATCTTCATTTTCGTATGCATAAAGCCAGACACAGCTCCAGCAAGCATACCAGCTACAAAACCACCTAGAGTCGCAAAGATTGGGTTGATCCCACGGATAATCATGATAGTTGTCGTAGCAGCACCAAGTGGGAAGGCCCCCTCAGCTGTCAAATCAGCAAGGTCCAAAATACGGAAGGTAATGAAGACCCCGATAGCCATAATAGCCCAGAGGAGTCCCTGAGAAATGGCTGTTAGCACCACATTTGAAAATCCTTTTTTAGAAGACTTATTGACCTTAAGCTTAATGACACCCTTATCTTTTTTAGCAATTGGTTTGTCATCTTGTGTTGATGCTTTAGATTCCTCGTCACTAATACTTGAGACATCGATACCAAGCTCTTTAGCCATGTCATGGTTAACCACAACATTTAGTGTTTTAGGGTACTCTGCATCGACATCCTTGACCTTCTCACCTCGGAGAACACGACCTGCCAACTTACCTGTTTGACGACCAAGAGCTTCATAGTTGGTTCCATAAGTAAATAGGACACCCTTTTCCACACTACCAGCATCACTACCAACAACTGGAACCTTAGTCTCCTTAGAAAGATCTACCAAGGTATTGATAGCACTAACAATGGTATTGTCAGTTGGGATGAAGATAACCTCGGTCTGACTCATCAAGCTCTTGGCTGTATCTTGGATATCGTTAGTTGATGAAATTCCCTTGATAACAGTTTCAATACCAGCTTCCTTGAAATATTTCTTGGCTTCTTCAACCTGAACTTCTGAGTTACGCTCGCTGGTCGTGTACATAATCCCAACTTTTTTAGTGTTTGGAAGGACCTTTTTCAACAACTCGACTTGTTTGTTGATAGGTGACATATCGCTTGTCCCTGTCACATTTCCTCCAACATTGTCCATAGACTTAACCAATTTAGCTGAAACTGGATCTGTAACAGCCGTGAAGAGAATTGGCTTGTCCTTTGTCAAACTACTCAAAGACTGGGCTGCTGGGGTTGCGATAGCCAACATAAGATCATTATCTTCAATAAGCGACTGAGAAATCGTCTGCAAGTTGGACTGATCTCCTTGTGCATTCTGATAATCGATTTTGATGTTCTTACCGTCGACATAACCTTCATCTTTGAGTTCTTCAATGAACCCTTTACGTGTCGCTGACAAGGAAGGATGTTCCACATATTGGAGCACACCGACGTGAACCAAATCTTTATTAGAAGCATTAGAACATGCTACCAAGAGGACAGCTGTAATAACAGCCATCATACTGACCAAGAATTTCTTCATCTTGTATACCTCTATTTTTTATTCTATCTATTTCCAATTTTCTTTTATACTTTTCCGAGACGATAGGGTCGAAAGTAAGCGAATCAGGCCTACATCGCTTCTTCAAATTCTAAAGTCGTCATCCAAAGACCACTACCTTTTCATCTCATAAAAGTTGGTTAGGATTCACCAAAATTTAGACATCCAAAGGTAAAAAGAAAATTAAAAATAGACCACGGTATGAAAAAAACCAGTTAGGACAGGCCCAACTGGTTTTCTGCATTCTGACTAGTACAAACTAGCTTATGTCACCGGTTAGACCTATTCATCTAATCGGCTAATCCATCACAAAATGCTTTAGCTTCATAGATACAAACTGACTGACGCTTGTATCTTGAAACACAAACGTCCTATCTAAAGAAACTAAAGTAATAAAAAGCTTTAAGATTTCCCAAATGGGTCGCTTTATTAAGCATGTGATGCCTCCGTAGTTATGATAGTTTTAAGTTTACACTATTTAGACAATTCTGTCAAATTGGAATTTATCACCTTTTGTGTCGACTTATCATCGTCACTTCAAATAAAAAAACTCTTCCTGCTCCTGCAAGAAAAGATTTTTTAATCTTAAGCATCTTGTTCGGTTGTTAAGATGGCAAGCGTTTCAATCAAGTTATCTGCGTTAACTTCAATAGTATCACCAGTTGCCTTGATTTTAACTTCGACAACACCTTCGCTGGCTTTTTTACCAACTGTTACACGGATTGGAAGTCCGATAAGGTCACTATCAGAGAATTTAGAACCGACACGCTCATTACGATCATCTGTTAAGACATCATATCCTTCAGCCATAAGAGCAGCTTCCAAACGTTCTGTCAAAGCATTGGCTTCTTCATCCTTAGTGTTAACTGTAATCAAGTGAACATCATATGGAGCCAACTCTTTAGGGAAGTTAATTCCCCATGCATAGCGGTATTGACCTTTTGGTGTCTTGTTAACAAAGAGACGTGCATGTTGTTCGATCACAGCTGACAAGATACGGCTAACACCGATACCGTAACATCCCATGATAATTGGAACAGCACGGCCATTTTCATCAAGAACGTTGGCACCCATACTTTCAGAGTAACGTGTACCAAGTTTAAAGATATGACCAATCTCGATACCACGCGCAAACTTAAGGACACCTTGACCATCTGGTGAAATTTCACCCTCTTTAACTTCACGAATATCCACGTATTCTGCCTTGAAGTCACGCTCTGGGTTAACTCCTGTCAAGTGGTAACCATCTTCATTGGCTCCAACGACAGCATTAGCCACATCTTGAACCTTACGGTCCGCAATAATGCGAACATTTTCAGGAAGGTTAACTGGACCAAGAGAACCAAAGTTAGCACCAAAGACTTGACGAGCTTCATCTTCTGTTGCTGGTTCAAGGAAATCAGAAGCAAGGTAGTTTTTCAACTTCACATCGTTAACCTGATCATTACCAACAAGAAGAGCCACCACCGGTTCATCATCAGCAATGAAAAGCAAAGTCTTGATGGTTTGTTCTTCTGGAACATTCAAGAAAGCAGCAACTTCATCAATTGACTTGCAATCTGGTGTTTCAACACGAGTCAATTCTTCTTGAGTCACAACCTTAGTCGCTGGTGTGTAAGCATTTGTCGCCATCTCAAGGTTAGCTGCATAGCTTGACTCTGTAGAATAAGCAATCGTGTCTTCACCAGATACCAACCATGATGTCAATTCTTGCTTGATTTCTTCCAAAACATCTTCTGGAATCTCATCCAATGAAGCAATTGACTTGTCAAGAACTACCCAACGGTTGAGATCTGTACGCTCAGGAGTAACCGCCATAAATTCTTGAGAATCCTTACCACCCATGGCACCACCATCACCGATGATTCCCTTAAATTCAAGGCCAGCACGTGTAAAGATAGCCTCATAAGCTTTACGGTAGTCTTCATAAGTGATATCCAAATCTTCATAGTTTTGGTGGAAACTATAGGCATCCTTCATGATAAATTCACGTGTACGAAGAAGACCATTACGAGGACGTTTTTCATCACGGTATTTAGATTGGATTTGGTAGAGATTTAGTGGCAATTGTTTGTATGATTTAACCGCATCACGAACCAAGGCTGTAAAAGTTTCTTCGTGAGTTGGACCTAGGATAAAGTCAGACTTATCACGGTTTTTTAGTTTATAAAGGTCTTCACCGTAAGTTTCATAACGGCCTGACTCACGCCACAAATCTGCTGTCAAAAGCGCTGGCGCCAACATTTCAACCGCACCGATTTTTTCAAACTCCTCACGCATGATGGTTTTGAATTTCTCGATAGCACGATTTGCCAATGGCATATAAGCATAAATACCAGCAGAAACCTGACGCACGTAACCCGCACGTACCATAAGGGCATGACTGATAACTTGAGCATCACTTGGCATTTCACGAAGTGTTGGAATCAACATTTTACTTTGTTTCATCATTTACATACTAAGGAGGCTGGCCCTTGGCTCAAGTCCCTTAGACTTCCTTTCGTTTCTTTGTTTCTAATTAAAAGAAAGCACGCATAATATCATTCCAAGTGACTGCAATCATAAGAACAACCATGATAGCAACACCTGCAAGTGTAATATAGCTTTCAATTTCTTGATTAAGTGGTTTACGACGAATGGCTTCAATAATATTCATAACAATTTTTCCACCGTCAAGGGCTGGAATTGGGATAAGATTGAAAATTCCCAAGTTAATTGAGAGCATCCCCATAAGGTTAAGAATGGAAATCAAGCCATTTTCTGAAGCCTGGGCAGACATCTGGAACATAGCAACCGGTCCACCAAGTTTATTCAAACTAAAGTTGGTGATAAGCCCCTTAAGTGCTACAAGAATTTTGAAGGCCCCTTCCCAAGCCATTTGGAAACCACCAAAAATCTTATCTTTAAGACCTGTTTTTAAAGCAGGAGAAACACCCAAAAAGTAGCTACCTTGGTTCTCCTGAGGTTTAACAGAGATTTTTTCTTCCTGACCGTTACTTCTCTTAACTGTCACAGAAAGGCTGTCACCTTTGGAGAATTTTTGGGTATTCTCTGTCAATGCTTCCTTCAAGCTGTCCCAATCAGTAACCTTGTCCTTATTGATAGCCTCGATGGCATCACCATTTTTCAAGCCTGCCACCTGAGCAGCGCCTCCATCGGCTACCTGGATACGGTTGGTCGATGTATCTTGAACACCGCCCTGAACAAAGGCTAAGATAATAAACACAAGCACCCCAAGAATGAAGTTATTCATAGGACCAGCAAAGTTGGTAATTAAACGTCCCCAAATGCTTGCATTTTGATATTGGACATCCTTAGGAGCGATACGAAGTTCTGTACCATCCTCCTCAACGATAGTCGCATCATGATCAACCTCATAGGTCTTGGTCTCATCTAGGACTAGACCTGTAATGGTTAACTTATCCTCCAAATCATAGGCAGTGACGTTCATAGGTAAAGCCGTCTGATCAATCTGGCGATCCGAAAGGTTGATACGTCTTACCTTACCATCTGATCCAATCGTTAGACTGGCAGGGCTACCTGTTTTAATCTCAGTTGTATCTTCACCCCAACCAGCCATACGGACATAACCACCCAAAGGGAGGATACGGATAGTATAAACGGTACCATCCTTACCTGTATGTGCAAAAATTTTCGGTCCCATACCAATGGCAAATTCACGAACCAAAATTCCTGAGCGTTTGGCAAAAAAGAAATGACCAAACTCATGGAAGACGACAATCACACAGAAAATCAGTAAAAAGGTAATAATAGCTTTCATCTAGACACCTCCACTCTTAAAAAAGTCCTAGGAAGTGCATGATTGGGAAAACGAAGATCCAGCTATCGCAACGGTCCAAAATACCACCATGCCCAGGAATAAGATTGCCTGAGTCTTTAACGCCAAAGTGACGTTTAATAGCTGATTCAACCAAATCACCAAATTGACCAAAGATACTAAAGAGAATCGTACAGATAAGCAACCAGAAGAAGTTATGAGGGGCATAAACGCCGTGGTTAATCAAACCAAAGATAAGAGCCACAATGATTGCGGACAAGATACCACCGACACTACCCTCAATAGTCTTATTTGGCGATACTTTTGGCAATAGCTTATTCTGACCAAATTGACGACCAAAAAGGTAAGCTCCAATATCTGTTGCCCAAATAATAAAAAGAGCAAAGAGAACTTTTTCCCAACTATCCAAACGTGCCGCAATGAGATTTTGGAAACCAAAACCAACATAAAAGGCAGATGCAATTGGATAAGCTGCATCATCAAAAGAATAATGGTCGCTATTAAGGACAGTCCCCGCTAGAATCAAAAATGAAATAACAGCGAAACCTGTCACACTAGCATTTGTTGGAAGACTGATAAAATACTGATCAATCGGCACAGCCAAGATAAAAGCTGCCACCATTGATAAAATACCCTCGATAGAGAAAATCTCCAAGTGCTTCATGCGAAGCATCTCAGACACTGCAACCATGGCCATGGCTCCAACCAAAAGTTGGAAAGGAAGACCACCGATAAAGAGCAATGGGAGGAAAATGGCTGCTGCCACACCCCCACCAATTAAACGTTCTTGCATGAGAGGTCCTTTCTAGACACCACCGAAGCGACGGTGACGTTTATTGTAGTCAGAGATGGCTTGACGTAGCCCTTGTTGGTCAAAGTCTGGCCAGAAAACATCTGTGAAGTAAAACTCACTATAGGCAGATTGCCAAGGCAAGAAATTACTAAGACGAAGCTCGCCACTCGTACGGATAATCAAATCTGGATCACGGTAGAGGTAAGGCAATTTATCTGTCATCAAATGCTTAGCAATGAGATCTTCATCAATAGCTTCAGGACTGAGTTTGCCTGCTTCAACCTCTTTAGCAATCGCTTGAACTGCAGATACAATCTCCGCACGACCACCATAGTTCAGTGCAAAGTTGAGAACCAAACCGGAATTATGTTTTGTCTGCTCAACTGCCTTTTCAAGAGCATCTAAGGTTTCCTTAGGCAGACGACTGTTATCTCCGATTGTCAAAATACGAACATTGTTTTTGTCTAATTCTGGTACATATTTGTTAAAGAATTCAACTGGCAAATTCATGATGAATTTCACTTCATCTTGTGGGCGTGACCAGTTTTCAGTTGAGAAGGCATATACTGTCAATACCTTAACCCCAAGTTGTGACGCTTCGATAGTTACCTTTTGCAAGGCATCCATCCCAGCCTTATGCCCCATCACACGTGGTTGTAGACGTTTTTTAGCCCAACGGCCATTTCCATCCATAATAATACCGATATGGTTGGGAATATTGTCTAGAACCTCTTGATGAGATTTTTTTCTAAATTTAAACATGGAATATCCTCTAAATATAGTTTACCCTTTATTTTACCACATTTTCAGGGGTTCTGAACAGCTTTTAATACCGATAAGATTAGAAAACGCAAAAAGACCAGGATTTAACCTAGTCTCAAATACACATCTTAGTTTTCATCAGCAGACTCAATTGCTGAATCTTCTTCGATAATTGTCTTTTTAGTTGTTTCTGCTGTTTCTGTAGTTGGTGCTGGTGTGATTACTTTCATGATTGAACGACTCAAATCAAAGGTCAAGAAAACACCTTCTGCATCCAAAACAATACGGTTATTTTCTTTGTCAATCTCATCGACAATAGCAATCAAACCACCGATTGTTTCAACCTCAGCACCCTTAGCAAGACCTGCAAAACGATCTTCCTGTGCCTTTGCTTGGCGACGACGGCTGAAAGCCACATAAGCAACAATTGCGACCACATAAATGGCCAAAACTAGCATCATATTCATATTTCGTATTCCTCCAATAATTCACTTGGCTACTACTATATCAGATTAAGTCAGGACAAGCAAGACAAATCCTTAGACAGACCACATAAAAACACTTTCCTTATAACGGAAAGTGCTGAATGAGACTACATATCTGCTACGTTGTGATATACCTTTTGAACATCATCGTCTGCTTCAAGAGCATCAATAAGTCCTTCGAAAACTTCAAGGTCTTCACCTTCAAGAGTAACCTCAGTTTGTGGAATCATTTCAAGTTCAGTCACTTGGAACTCTTCTTGTCCGTTAGCACGGAGAGCTTCCAAAGCTTTGTGAAGATCTGTTGGCTCAGTATAAACAGTGATAGTACCATCTTCTGCTTCTACATCTTCAACTTCTACATCTGCTTCAAGCAATTGTTCAAAGATTGCGTCTGCATCTTCACCTGCAAAAACGATAACACCTTTTTTATCAAACATGTATGAAACAGAACCTGAAGCACCCATGTTACCACCATTTTTACCAAAGGCAGTACGTACGTTAGCAGCTGTACGGTTAACGTTTGAAGTCAAAGTATCTACGATAATCATAGAACCATTTGGTCCAAAACCTTCATAACGTCCTTCAACGAAAGTTTCATCAGTGTTACCTTTAGCCTTATCAATGGCCTTATCAATAACGTGTTTTGGCACTTGCGCTTGTTTAGCACGCTCCAAAACAAATTTCAAAGCTGAGTTTGATTCTGGATCTGGTTCACCTTGTTTAGCAGCTACATAGATCTCAACACCAAACTTAGCGTAAACCTTAGAGTTTGCACCATCTTTAGCAGTTTTCTTAGCAACGATATTAGCCCATTTACGTCCCATGGGATTCACCTCTTCTAAGAGATTTGTATCTCTGATTTGTTTTTTCTTTTTTGAAAATAGCAAAGCTTGCTAAATTCACAATCCCTTACATTATAGCACTTTGACTGCCGTTAGTAAAATTGAAATAAATCCTAAGCATTTATCATATGAAACATTTACTCAGTCCCCTCTCCCAAACGAATAATCTTATCAAAATATGGTTCATTTTCCTTTATAAGATGGTGGGTAACCGTGATATAAGTGATATTAGGATCACTTAATAATAGGTGCTCAATACGAGTAGCATTATTGTGGTCAAGATTTGCAGTAGCTTCATCAAAAATCACAACAGAACATCCTTTTAAAAATGCTCTTATCAGGCCTATTCTTTGTTTTTGGCCCTCCGAAAAGCTACCGTCGCTTACTTGCTCATCTATACGGTTTAAGAAAGATAAAAGATTAACTCTTTCAAGAACTTTCTTGATTTGTGTATCAGTAATAGCTTCATTCCAAAGGGTTAGATTGTTCCTCAAGGTATCATTATAGATATGAGTTTGACTCCCAACATAGGCACATTCAGACACGATTGAGTTCTCATCAATCTCTTTTGACTCCAATTTTCCAAACAAGATTTTTCCCTCGTAATCTTTAAGATTACCTAGGAATATATTAAGCAGGGTTGACTTCCCACTACCTGAGCATCCAGTAATAGCATACTTGCCTCCTTTTTTAAAGGTTTGGGTGAATCCCTCAAAAATAGCCTTATCTCCAAAATGATAACTTACATTCTCAAAGCGAACATCCTGAATAGTCGCTATGCAAGTCTTTGGACCCTCTGGAAAATCGTGAAATTTTTTTAAGATAGGATCGACAGACTTAATTGTCACTTGCAGCTGATTAATGGTGGATAGAGAGTTAAAAATATTACCTGATATCTGACCCACAGAAGCAATGGTACCTACGGCAATATTCCCAAAAATAATTAACAAGCCAGTTAGAAGAAGTATCAACATCTGAGCGGCAACTGAAAATAAAGCCATCAGCGTCTCAGTGCTAGTCTTTCTTTTTGTAAAAATAATTTTTTGTACAATATATTTCTCAACAATGGACCTCACTTGTCTAAGAAATATCTGTTTACGACTAGCGTAATAAACATCCGCATATCCATATAACTGATCGCTTATTCCAGAAACAAGCTCCTCATTCGCTTTGGAAAATATCTCCATTGATTTCTGCATTTTATTGGTAAATGGTTTGGGAAGATAAGTCAGACACAAAGTTAAAAAAATGGCTAGCAGAACAATCCTTACATCATAACTTAATAAGGCGATAATTGAAAACAAAGTGGTGAATACTGTTGAACAAAGAGTATAAATACTTGAAAAGCCATTTGATTCAATCAATTGGATATCATTATTTAATACTGAGAGATGCTCTCCAATATCACTCTTTCTAAATTCACTAAAAGAATGGTGAATAATTTTACTAAGATAAGACTGACGAATAGACAAAGTCATTTTTTGGATTAATTTTGTTTGATGTACCGCAATAATATAATTCAAAACTAAATAAATAATGTAAAGACCTACCTCTAGACCTAAGAGAGCTAAAAAAGATTGGATTCGCTTAGATACCAGCTGATTCGTCATTAAAGCTAAGGTTACCGAGGCACTCACGAAAATAGCAGCATTCAGTGCTAACAGTAGGATATGAACTAAATTGTCATACTTGTATTTAAGAATATAGGTTCTCATAGATTTCCTCACAATCTAAATCACCTTGGTATATAATCAGTTGGATAAATTGAAGACATTGGAATACCATATATCCATTGAAAATTAAAAACCATAGTGATGTCGTACTATGGTCTTAGTTTATTCTATTTTTTAACTCACTCTATAAAATTGTCATATAGTGGAATTTAACAACTCTTGATACTCTGATTCCTTAGCAAGCAATAACTTTTCCGCACCTAAAGTCCTAAGAGTTTCTAAACACCCCTCAATTAGATTTCTCCCTTCAGCAACTTCACCCGACTTTATCAAGTAAGACCCCATTACAAATATCAACTCATGTCTTTCATATAAGAGGACCTCAGGAATTCCACTATCATTGACTAAATCTAAATAGTATTTCGCTGAATCTAGTTCATCACGTCGTAAAAATTCATAAGCTGCATTAATAAGAAGACTAATTCGGATTCTTTGATTTGAGTCGCTATTTCCAAAAAGTCTAGTTCTATACACAATCTCCTTGGTCAAAACATTAAGTGTCTGGGTGGAAATAAACGACATACTATTTCCTAATATGATTAACTCTCTTTTTCCCCATTGTTCAATGCTAAAAAGATAGTCTGTTAATTCCCTTACCTTATTTTCATCAACCTCTTTATTTGAAACACTTGCCAAAAAAGATTCTAGCATAATACTGTTATAGAGAAATGATTTGTCTTGTGTGAGCTCAAATTTACGACGCTCTTCTCCAGCGTACTTCTGTAACGATAAACTATCGTTTTGATAATAAGCCTTACTAGCACTTTCTAATAACTTTTCAGTATGAGTCGGATTATCTTGAGATAAAATACCATAGAACTCTTCAATACTGACATCCAATTTATCTAACAAAAGAAAAAATCTAGATAATGAGATATCAGATTCTCCACGTTCAAATTTTGATAAGAAAGATACTGATAAATAATCACTAGCAAGTTCTTTCAATGTCAAATTCTTTGATAAACGAATTTTTTTCAACAAAGCACCCATTTCCACAGGTCCAATCATGATTCATCCTCCTATGCTTGAACTAATTATAGCAACAATCATCCCTAAATTAAAGAGCCACAAAACCCAACTAGCCCGTCCGAAACGTTTAGAATAAAAGTTCGTAAATTAAGCTACAAGAAATCATTAATGGAGAGTTTTAGCCTACAAATGGTTAAAAAAAGACCAGCCAAAGCTGATCTTATCTGATTACGGCTCTATAATTTCTGTAGTGGGTAAAACCACTATAGAGATTATAGAGCTTTTTGAGTATACACAAAAAGTCCCATAAGAACTATAATGAAAAGCGACGAAACTACCATTAGGAAGAACTTATGAGACCTATTAAGAATACCACAGAATTAATCGGAATTAAAGACCCTAACATCATTATTTCTCTTGTTTTTGAAACTGATACTCATATCGAAATTCATGCAAAACTGGATTACCCTGCACCACCATGCCCACATTGCCAAGGAAAGATGATTAAATATGACTTTCAAAGACCTTCTAAAATCCCTCTTCTAGAGCAAGCTGGAACTCCGACACTACTACGTCTGAAGAAACGTCGCTTCCAGTGTAAAAGTTGTAGGCGAGTCACGGTCGCTGAGACATCAATCGTTGAGAAAAATCACCAAATCTCAAACCTTGTCCGACAAAAGGTTGCTCAACTTCTAACTGAAAAGCTATCATTAACGGATATTGCCAGAAGACTTCGTGTATCGACATCCACTGTCTATCGTAAACTTGACCAGTTTACTTTCAAGGAGCATTATGACAAACTCCCAGCTGTTATGTCCTGGGATGAGCTTGGGTTCAAGAAAGGTGAACTCGCTTTTGTGGCGCAAGACTATGAGACCAACAAACTCATAACTATCCTCGATAATCGCCGTCAAACCACTATTCGAAACTACTTTTTGAAGTATCCGTTGAAAGCTCGCCAAAAGGTACAGTTTATCACGATAGATATGTCAGGAACTTATATGCCACTAGCTCGAAGACTTTTCCCTAACGCCAAAATTGTTCTTGATCGATTTCACATTATCCAGTACCTTGGACGTGCCTTTTTAAAGACAAGAATTGCGATTATGAACCAGTTCGATAAGAAGTCACTACCTTATCGAGCCTTGAAAAATCACTGGCGACTTTTTCAAAAGGACAGTCGTAAGCTATCTTGTAACTCATTTCACTCGAAGACATTTTGTCAAACCTTAAGCCCACATGAAGTCATTGAGAAGACATTGGTCTTTTCAGAAGAGCTCACCGACTACTATACTCTTTATCAGCTTTTGCTTTTTCACTTTCAGGAGAAGAGAGTAGATGAGTTCTTTGAGCTGATAGAGGAAAATAGAAGCAAGGTCAATCACTATTTTCAAACGGTCTTTAGGACTTTTCTTAGACACAAGCAATACATCCAAAATGCACTAGAAACAGACTATTCAAACGCAAAACTGGAAGCTACTAACAAGTTGATTAAAGACATCAAACGGTTGGGCTTCGGTTTTAGAAACTTCATCAACTTTAAGAAACGTATCTTCATCACTCTAAACATAAAAAAAGAGAAGACCTATCTGGTCCTCTCTAGATGTTAGCTTTTCGCCACCCACTACAGTTGACAAACATACTAAGATGAGTAGTGAGAAAATCTCCAACCAGAGAGTACTCACTACTTTTTCGTTAGGTTAAAGTAGTGGGGTCTTGTAAAATTGTAGTATAGCGCTATACGTCACTTGACAAACTGGCAAGAAACCTTGATCAAAAATACCAGGAAAGGTATTTTTTAGCATGCCTTTTTATGGCTCAAAAATTGTTAAAACTAAGACAATAAACTCAGAATAGTACTGTCTTATCTCATTTTTAACTTAAAGCTTTGATAGACTTGATAAATGATAAAAAAGAGCTAATAAAATTTAGAATGCGGAAACTAACTTACTCAACTGTTACTGCTTTTGCAAGGTTTCGTGGTTTATCCACGTCAAGACCCCGTTGTAGAGAAGCATAGTAAGCAATCAACTGAGTTGGAATAACCATTGAGATCGGTGATAAGAATGGATGTACTTGATTGACAATAATATCATCATCAGCTTTAGCTAATTTTTCCTCAACGACTGTTAAAACATTAGCTCCACGAGCAGCAACTTCCTGAATATTACCACGAGTATGAGCAGCCACAACTTCACTTGCAGAAATTAATCCTAAAACTGGAGTACCATCTTCAATCAATGAAATTGTACCGTGTTTCAACTCACCCGCAGCAAAGCCTTCACATTGAATATAAGAGATTTCTTTCAACTTCAATGATGCTTCCATAGCTACATAATAATCATTTCCTCGACCAATGTAGAAAGCATTACGAGTTGTAGCCAACAAGTTCTCAACTTTCTCAGAAATCATATCTTTTTCAGAGAGAGTCGCTTCAATTGACTGAGCAACAATTGATAACTCATGCACTAAATCAAACTCAAGTGCTTCTTTCTTGCCATTTGCTTCACCAACAGCTTTCGCAAGGAAAGCTAGAGCCGCAATCTGAGCAGTATAAGCTTTTGTAGAAGCTACAGCAATTTCAGGCCCTGCATGTAAAAGCATCGTATATGTTGCTTCACGAGAAAGCGTAGAACCAGGTACATTGGTAACAGTCAAACTAGGGATTCCCATTTCGTTAGCTTTCACCAAAACTTGACGGCTATCTGCTGTTTCACCTGATTGACTAAGCAAAACAAACATTGGTTTTTTGCTCAAAAGTGGAATGTTGTAACCCCACTCAGATGCAACACCTATTTCAACTGGTGTATCTGTCAATTTTTCAAACATAGCTTTTGACGCAAAACCAGCATTATATGAAGTCCCAGCTGCTAAGATGTAAATACGATCTGCTTCTTGTACTGACTTGACAATAGCTGGATCAACAGTGATATTTCCTTCATCATCTGCATAGGTAGAAATCAATTTACGCATTACAGTAGGTTGCTCATCAATTTCTTTCAACATATAGTAAGGATAAGTTCCTTTACCAATATCAGAAAGATCAAGTTCAGCTGTATAAGTACCGCGTTCAATAGCATTTCCTTCATAATCGGTAACTGTGATAGCATCTTTGGTCAGAACAACCAACTCTTTATCGTGAATTTCCATAAATTGACTAGTTTCACGAATCATAGCCATGGCATCTGAACAAACCATGTTGTAACCTTCACCAACACCAATCAAAAGTGGAGATTTGTTTTTGGCAACATAAATCGTATCTGGTGCTTGAGAGTCAACAAGAGCAAACGCATATGACCCTTGGATAATATGAAGAGATTTTTTTAAGGCTTCAAGAACTGATAATCCATCTTCGTCAACGAATTTACCAATCAAGTGAACTGCAATCTCAGTATCTGTCTGACCTTTAAATTTGTGTCCTTGCAAGTATTCTTCTTTAATTTGGAGATAGTTTTCAATAACTCCGTTATGAACTAAAACGAAGCGCCCTGTTTCCGAAGTATGTGGGTGAGCATTATCCTCAGTTGCTTGACCATGTGTTGCCCAACGCGTGTGACCAATACCAGTTGATCCCTTAACATCGGAGCTAATTTTAGCACGAAGATCTGCAATACGACCAACTGATTTAACTAGACAACCTTTATCTGGGGCATCAGTCACATAAATACCTGCTGAGTCATAACCGCGATACTCTAACTTTTCGAGACCCTGTATTAAGATATCCACTGCATTACTATTTCCAACAACTCCAACAATTCCACACATTAATTATTACCTGTAGCAACTTTTAAATTACTATCCCTTTCCTACAAATTGGTATAGTTCAATATCCTATTATTGAACCGAACAAAGTCATTATATACCTAGTTTTATTAGTTGTCAACAATTAAATTGGTATAGTCATAAAAGATGACTATCTTCAATTTGTCAAGTAAAAACTTATTATCAGATAATCTAAATCAATTTTTCTTAACAACTATTTAAATGAATAAAAACGAAATTTGTTATACCACTTCCAATTAAACTCTATTTTCCTTTAAAGAACAAAATTTCGCTAATAATTCAGATTTTTTTATTTCTGTGATTTGTAAAACCACTGTAGAGATTATAGAGCTTTTTGAGTATACACAAAAAGTCCCATAAAAATTGTACTGACCCCAAAAAGTTAGACAATTAATTTATCCAAAGGATTTAGTTCTGTATTGCACAGGACTGAGTCCTTTTCTACCATTTGTCAAGCATATCAAGGCATTTGATAAAAAAATAGATTGAATTACATAGTCAAACTAAGGAGTTTGTCTATTTTTGAACTAAAGTTTAGTGTAAAAAGTGCACGCAAAAACAACACCTTACCTAGTGGTTTTTTGATAAGGTGTTACAATCATATGGCATAAACAATTTTACCGATTTTGGGTAGAAGTATAATCGTAAAGCTTGTTATGTGTTATGAGGTAATACATTGTTCTAATGAGACGATGTGTAGAGGCAATCGTGTGTGGTTTGGTTGAAGTCACTTGCGATTGTCTTTTCCGTTTCTCATAGAAGTCTGCTATATGACAAGGATTGGTGTAGCCAGCTGAAGCTATGTTATGAATGCACTTAAAGAGAACCTTTATGGCATAGGGATTCCCACGTTTGGTGATATGTTCCTTTGCTAGAAAGTCCCCAGATTCATAGTGGCTGAGGTCAATGCTGATCAAAGCATTGATTTGATTGGCAGAATGAAATTGACGAATGTCACCAAGTTCGCCAATAATACTTGTCGCTGTGGTTTCAGTGATTCCAGGAATAGAGAGAAGAATCTCGTATTCTGGCAAAGGTTGAGCCAAAGTTACCATCTCCTCTAAAACGCCTTGTCTATATTCAGAAAGCCTAAGTAACTCCCCTGCATAGTATTTGATCTCTTCCATCATTGGAGAGGTTTTCTTGACCTCACAATAAGACTGATTAGCTAGTTTTGTAAGCTTATCTACTAAGTAAGTCACACGTTTTTCAGAGATGCGTTTTGCCGTAGACTGACGGATGATAGCTGTTAATTCGGCGTCATCTAACTCCAGTACAAAACTATTACATGGAAAAGTCATGACCAAGTTCCAATATTGTTCCCACAGTTGGTGAAGATAAGATGTTTTACAATTCAGGAAAAGAGACCTGTAGAACCTTGTGCAGACGATTTTTAGCGCAGAAAATATCCCCAGTAAGATTCTGATAGAAATGGCTGAGGTCGCGTAATTCTTGATAAAGCACTTCTTGGACATAGCTTGGTTTACGATTGAGGATGAACTGAGACGTAGCTAGTTTTTCAGCGTCAATCTTATCTGTTTTACGTACTCGTAAGCTATCTAGTTGTTTTTGTGATTCTAAGGGCTTGAGCAGATTATCAGTCAGGCTTACCCATTAGCTAAACAACAACGTTGCTTGATTCATATTAGTCGAAATCTGGCTAGTAGGGTGAAACGATCTGATCGAGCGGTTATTCTGGGGTAATTTAAAATGATTTATCGTGCTGAAAATTTAGAAATGGCAGTACAAGCTTTAGAGGACTTTATCGCCGAATGGAAACCAAAGTATAGGAAAGTCACGGAAAGCCTGGAGAAAACGGATAATCTTTTAACTTTTTTTCAGTTTCCCTATCAAATTTGGCACAGCATTTATTCGACAAACCTCATTGAGTCTCTTAACAAAGAAATCAAACGTCAAACGAAAAAGAAGGTTCTTTTTCCTAACGAGGAGGCTCTGGAACGTTACTTAGTTACTTTGTTTGAAGATTATAATTTCAAGCAAAGTCAACGAATCCATAAAGGGTTTGGACAATGTTCTGACACACTTGAAAGCTTATTTGATTAGCACTCTATAACTCTACTTGAGTGTTTACACAAAATTATTGACAGTATCATAAAGTCGAAATCAACCTCTGATTCCAATTGGCGAAGAAAGTGATCTTCTGGGACCAATTCGTCTATCGTATAGAAGCCATATTGGCAGCGATGATAATCAGGTTTTTCTTTGTGAAACATAGCTAGCACCTCACAACTTTTCTTACCTCTATTATACAACTTTACAAAAAGAAAAGCCCTTAGAAAAGTGTCTTCTAAGGACTTTGTCTTCAATCCGAACCTCCCCTAAGGGAGGCTGCGTTTAGTTTTAGGCTGCTGCTTTGATAGTTTACAGGATTTGATTTTCTATCCTACTTGAGCTACTTAGAAAATCTGAATGGTAGAACCTTTCTCAATTACTACTGCTTGGTCTGCTGCAACATGGAGAGTGCCCGGCAGACTGCCCTCTTTTGAACCATCAAAAGAAATAGTGATATGGCCCAGTCCAGTTAAATTTTTTTCTACTACATTTCCCACGGCAGTAATCGAATATTCCTGATTATCTACCACCAGCTTGCCGCCTTCTAGTATTGAACCTAGCAGATTTTTGTTATCAATCTTAAAACAATACTCTGCTAAGTCTTCCGGAGCTTCTTCTCCAAATAAAATGAGCATATTAGCGTCTTGAATCATATTCTGAGCTTCAGGTCCCACTTGAATTACTTTAGCTTCAAAAATTTTCTTCATCTAATTCCGATCCATCCTTTCTCTAATCTTTCATGTTCCTAATAGATAAGTTTAAGATACTATTTTTTATATGTGTGCACAACCTAACCATGCTCTACTGATAAAGACCAATACTAGCGACCCAAGCTACTAAGACCCGAGGAACACCATTGAGAAAACGTGAATAGAGAACAGAAGGGACACCAACCTCAACAGTTTCAGCTTTCGCCTCAGATAGCCCAAGTGCTACAGGAATGAAATCACAGCCATTTTGAGTGTTGATAGCAAATATAGCTGGCAGAGCCATTTGAGGCGGAATATTTCCTTTTCCGATTTCGACTCCAATTAAGGTTCCGATAATCTGACTGATAACAGCTCCAGGGCCCAACAAAGGAGATAAGAATGGCAAGGAACAGATAAAGCCAATCAAAATGAGTCCCCAAATGTTCCCAGCTAGAGGAACCATTAGTTTTGCCAGCCAATTTCCAACACCAGAACCCTGAATAACCCCAATTAGTAAAGAAACAAAGGCCATGAAAGGAATAATAGTATTGAGCATTGTTTGGATGGCTTCACGAGCAGCCTGGTTGAAAGTCGCAACAACCTTACCAGCCCCCATCCCAATTCTTGCTACAATACTTGTTTCTGCTTTTTGTTCTGTGATTTTTTTACTAGTATCGTAAGTTGGTTTTTCAGTAACCACCGTTGTCGCTTTTTCATCTTCATTAGCAGCGGAAATTTGATCAAGACCAACTGCTGATACATAGATTTCCTCTGTAATATACTGAGCTAGAGGTCCGCTTTTACCTGTAGCGACAATATTGATCGTCGGAATCCCCTTCTTAGGATAGATTCCACAGCGAAGAGTTCCGCCACAATCTACAATTGCCAAAGCAATTTCCTCATCAGGAATAGATGTTTTAAATCCATTAACAGCTTCCATACCTGTCAAATCAGCAATTTTATCCACAATATCTGGCTTTTCTCCGCCGCCAGTGATATAGATAAATTTATGCTTTGCCTCACTAGGAGTAATGACCAAAGGTCCTCCGAAACCGCCATTTCCTTTAACAACTTTTATACTCTTATATGACATAAATTCACTCTTTCTATCAATCAAATGTTTTACTCAAGGTAACCCCTTGCTGTTTCGCAACATAAGCAGTTGTAAAATCTGTTACCCAGCCACCTACAAAGTTCATGACAATCCCAACAAGCATGTAACGAATGGCTAAGTCCATTTGACTCAAGCCTAAAGTTTGAATCCCTGTCGCGATTCCCATCCATACAAACAATTCCCCAGGATTGATATGCGGAAATACACCATTTGAAGTGTGGCAGAACTGCATCTGAGCTGCTACAAAACTAGGTTTATAATATTCTGGTAAAAAACGTCCCATACTGATTGACATCGGGTTCCCCAGCATAAAGGCTGAAATGAAAGGTAAAATCATATACCGGCTAACAGGATTTTTGGCAGAAATCTTAGCCAGGGAATTGACCTTCTCTTCTCCCAAGAAAGCGATAAGGGTATTCATTGCAATCAATAGCATTAGGACAAGCGGTACAATATTTGTCATCCAGCTAATAAAGGTTTCTCCACCTAATTGGAAGAGTTTCATAAAATTCTCTGCAAATTTTGTAATGTGATTCATAAGGAACCCCTTTTCTTATTTTTTTTTAATAACTGTTTAATAGATAATTGTAAGTAATTCGCATAAAAGCCAAATCCCAAAAAAGAATCAGATGAACTTGTCTCTTTCTCAATACCTGCCTCATGCAAAAGATAGACTTTTCTAGCATCTTCTATGGCTGATTGCATCAACTTATTTTCTTTTCTCACAAGAGGATTATACTTGTCAAAATAATGGATGTCTTCTCCAACATAATCGTCCATATTTTGAAAACGCGCTAAGATTGTGACTCCTTGCATTTTGCTAGCTTTAAGAACCCGACCGTTTTCATCAACCGCGAACATGACAATCGTACCGGATTTGATTCTTCCGGACTTCCTGCCAATCGCTACGCGACCCAGTTTTCGGAGCATCGTATAGGTCTTATTGAAGTCTTTGAGTTGCTGCCAGCCGAGGAACATTTGAAATATATAAGCTGCCATTACAAATACGGCGAAAATTATTAGCGAATTCATTAAAATACTCCTTTGCTCTTAGAAAATGATAGAAACTCTGTCTCTGTTTCTACCGATCTCAATGCCTCTTTCAGAGAAGGCTCTCCTGCAATTCTAAAAATATCATCATACAATTCCAGTAATTCACTTTCCATTTTTGTTTCAATTTCTGAGGGAATGGCGACTAGAAAGATAAATTCAATCCATTCATCTCCTTTTTGATAAGGCTCTTCTAGTTTTCCAAACATTAAAATAGTCTTTGCATAACCCTGGTTAATTGTATGGGGGAAGGCAATTCCTCCACCAAAAATGGTTGATTGCTTTTTCTCCCTATCAATTATCCGTTCTATAAAACCTTTATCAATCATCTGAAGTTTCCCTAACTCTGCAACCATATTTAGCAAGTATTGCTGATAGGTTTTTTGGGGGCTTAATCGAAGAAAGCGTAAGCTAACTGTTTCTAGATTTTTTTGATGAAAAGCATTGGCTTTCTGCCATTCTTCCTGCAGCCATTGATCATCAAAAAGATGATTAACTTGAATGACTGGAGATTTAGAATCTTTATATTTTAGAGGAACTGTCGTAAAAATCGCGAAATAGTCCTGATTCAATTCCACATTAAAATCCTCTTCAGAATACTGAGTAATGTCTACATCATTTCCAAGGACTCGTCTGAGTTGCTGAATAATCATCGCAGCGGTTCCTCTTCCTGTTGTGCAAACTACAGCTATCTGCTTGCGAGAACCCTTAACAGCAGAATTTTGCTTTCTTAAAATCATTTCAAAATACAAAGCCAGATATCCGATTTCAGATAATTCCAATTCTGAACCCAAAATTGCAGATAGTTCTTCTCCAGCAATTTTCGCCATTTCAAAAGCAAAAGGATATTGAGTTTGAACCTCGCCATGAAATATATCATTAGCTTGCACATGGAAAATCAGTCGATTGATTAAAGCGCCTAGATGAGACTTTATTTCTTCAAATAATTCTTCATCATCAAAGTGAACCAACATTGTTTCTTTGACTTTCTTGACAATCCCTTGAAAAATGTTTGCAACCTGTTCAGATTGATAAGACGGCTTGCTTAAAGTGTCAATAAAACGGACATTAAACGGAAAACACAAAAAGTCTATTTCAAACTGACTGAGGGAAATCTTATAAGTCATCTCAATATGATAGATTAATTTCTCAGCCAAAGGTGTCTCTGTTAAATCATTCTTATAATAAGGAATAGGACAATTCAACACCTTAGATGTATGAATACGTTCCACCATAATTGAAATGGTCTTTCGAAGGAGTTCCTGTGTTTCTTTAGGGATTTTATAGTCCTGGACTAGCGTCTCCAGAAAAGAAGAGGTTGCCTCAGTGAGTGTCCTTTCTTCAAAGTAAGGAGCCACTTGGTGAATATAGAGCAAGCGCAAATTCAGCTCGCTCCCCAAGACCTCCAGCCCACGGTTGGGCTTTCCTGAAATAGTAATAGAGTAACTCTCTGCCAAAGATTTTACTTGTTTTAAATCCTTATTAAGGGTACTTCTACTAACACCTACTTCCTCAGCCAAGTCGTCAATAAGAAGAGGGGAGGTTGACTCAATTAAACGTTTTAGCAAATAGGCAATTCTTTTACTGGAAGAATTGAAGTCACTCTCCTGTTTTAAACTACCAGATAAAATCCTTTCCAACTCTGTATAGTCATACACTTCCAACATTAACAGATCATCTTGTGAGATAATCTGGATATTAGGAGCCAAAACATCATTTAATTGTTGGATACTCTTTTGCAAGGTTTGCAAACTAATATCCAGTTCTGAGCGCATATCTACCAAGGAATAAGTTGGCTGCGAAACCATTTTGTCTAAAATATTATACCATCGATTTACTAAGGTCAACTCTCTTCCCCACCTTCATTGTTTTATCCGCGAGTTTTACCTCCGGCAATATTTGTAGTGACACCTGTTATATAGCTAGAACGGTCTGAAATATAGAACGCTACAAGATCAGCTACTTCACGTAGTTTCCCACTCCGTCCCAATGGAGTCGTTGAGGTTGAAGCATAACCAGCTCGAATATCTTCTACCGTCTTTCCACGGGTATAAGCAAGAGCTTCCTCATAAGAAAGAGTTCGAAGTCCCGTAGCTTCCATAATTCCTGGAGCAATTCCAACCACACGTACACCATGCTTACCAAGCTCTTTCGCCCATGAACGAGTGTAACTATAGACTGCTGCTTTTGTTGCAGCATAGGCACTTTGTCCTTCAGAACCTTCCAAGCCTGCTTCTGAAGCCATGTTCACAATTACACCTTTTCCATTTTTCACTAAAATACGTCCTACTGCCTGACTAACCAAATACAAACCTTTTTGATTAATCATTGTTATTTTTTCGAACGTCTCATCGTCCAACTCGTAAGGACCTTTAGGATTTTCTGCATCGATTAATAATCTAGGTACATTAATCCCCGCATTATTGACTACCGCATCAATATTGCCAAATCTTTCAACTATTTTAGCGACTCCTGCTTCTACTTCAGAGCGAGAAGTTACATCAACTTTTACAAATAATAGATTCGGGTGACGCAAATCGTTGTCGCTAAGATCAAAATTCGCTACATTGACTCCTAATTCCAACAATTCTTCGACTATTGCCTTACCAATCCCAGATGACGCACCCGTCACAAGAACTGTTTTGCCTTTAATGTCTAACCAATCATTCATTTTGATACCTCTCAAATTTTATTTACAAGGCAATTATACAGCGCTTTCATAAAAGAATTAAGACACTCTTTTTTACACTGTTCAAAAAATTAATAAACTAATTAAGAGGCTTGTACTAAAAAATCCACTAGAAATGAACTTGTGGATCTTTTTATATTCTAAATGAACTCAAAGCATATGAGAATCAAAGACGTGCATTCAACTCAGCACCAAGCTCTTCAAAGCCTGGTTTACCAAGCAAGGCAAACATATTCTTCTTGTATGCTTCCACACCTGGTTGGTCAAATGGATTGATACCATTCAGGTAGCCAGAAAGAGCAATAGCTAACTCAAAGAAGTAAATAGTATAGCCCAAAGTGAACTCATCTTGCTCAGGCAGGGTCACAAACATATTTGGCACTCCGCCGTCTGTATGAGCTAACAGCACTCCATCTGTTGCTTTCTTATTGACAAAGTCAACATCTTTTCCTTGCAGATAGCCAAGGCCATCCAAGTCTTCTGCTAATTCAGGAATCAACACATTTTTGCGAGGCTTATCTACACGAATAACTGTTTCAAAGAGGATACGAGTTCCTTCTTGAATAAATTGCCCCAAAGAGTGCAGGTCTGTTGAGAAGTTCGCTGAAGTTGGGTAAATACCTTTTTGGTCTTTACCTTCTGACTCACCAGCCAATTGCTTCCACCATTCTGAGAAGTATTGCAATGATGGTTCGTAGTTAGCTAGAACTTCTGTCAGATAACCTTTACGGTACAAGATATTGCGTACAACTGCATATTGATATGCTTCATTTTCAGCCAACTTATCAGAAGCATAAGCCTTGCGAGCAGCATTTGCTCCTTCCATCAACTTGCTGATATCAGCCCCTGCAGCTGCGATTGGCAAGAGTCCCACTGCTGTCAATACTGTAAAACGACCACCAACACTATCAGGCACTACAAAAGTATCCCAGCCATTAGCATCTGCTTCAACCTTAACTGCACCTTTAGCGCGGTCTGTAGTTGCATAAATCCGTTTATTTGCTTCTTCCTGACCATACTTCTTAACCAAGAGTTCTTTGAAGACACGGAAAGCAATAGCAGGCTCTGTAGTTGTTCCTGACTTAGAAATAACGTTGACAGAGAAATCTTTGTCTGATACATAGTCTACCAAATCAGCCAAATAGCTTGATGAGATAGAGTTTCCAGCATAGAGGATTTGAGGTGCCTTACGTTCTTCCTTGCTTTGTAGATTTACAAAAGAATTATTCAAGAAATCAATCGCTGCACGTGCCCCTAAATAAGATCCTCCAATACCGATGACGATTAACACTTCACTATCAGATTGGATTTTAGCAGCCGCCTTTTGAATACGAGCAAATTCATCTTTATCATATTCTTCAGGCAGATTCAACCAGCCTGTCATTTCTGCTCCGGGACCTGTTCCGTTTCGTAGAGCATTATCTGCTGCTGTAACTTGTGCTTGCATGTATTCCACTTCATGTGGTGCAACAAATTTGTCTAATACTTTTGAATAATCAAATGTAATATGAGCCATTAGTTTCTCCTTTAAAAAAATCAATTCTACCCTTTATTCTACTCTTTTATTTATCTTTTGACAATACTTTTTACCCTTATTAGGTCAAGATAGGCTACAGTTACTATCTAAATGCAAGGTCTGCTTCAAGGCCATAGTGATCACTTACTAGAGGTTGATTGTTTCCATCAAAAATGACACTAAGGCGATTTACTGTCCACTCTTGGCTTGCAAAGACATAATCGATACGTAAAGGCTCTTCATTGCCCTTCCAGCCATCGATACCAGGTCCAACTGTATAGCTACCAGTTGTTTCTTTAGCTACTTCAAAACTATCTTGAAGATTGAGTGGGCTAGCCAAAATGGCTTGATAACCTTCGCGACCTGCTGGGTTGTTAAAGTCACCTGCTAGGATGAGTGGTTTTCCAATAGCTTTGAAACGTTCCTCAATACGTACCCACTCTTCTTGGAAACCTTTGTCCCACCATGAAAGGTGAACACTAGCAACAGCCACTTCTCGGCCATCTACAGTGGTTTCAGCAACTGCTACACGGCGTGTATGGTAGTCAGTTGGATCATCAACATCTGAAACCAAGATTTCGCTAGCTGTCAATGGTTGACGTGACAAGACGGCAACCCCTTCATTAAGGTGATCATAACCAATGTGATTATAAGCCCAAGTCCAATGGTATTGAAGACCTTCTTCAGCCAACTTTTCCACAAGAAGACGGACAAAGTGATCTTGGTGGATTGGTGTTGCTGATGGAAGTGCATGATAGTAATCATCCGTGTCTACAACAGAAGTCTCTATTTCTTGGTTAACTTCTTGGAAGCAAATAATATCATACTGAGCTTTAAGAATCTGTTCCTTTAAGGTTTGGAATTTCCCTTCTGCATCTTCTTCCATCCAACTGTGGGTATTTAAAGTTAGAAATTTCATAAGTTTATCCCTCTTCTGACTTGCATCTAGAAATGACATAGGGCCATTTACAAACAAAACAGCCCAAGGGCTGTCTGCTTGTTTATCGTTTAGCAAATTAAAGTTCTACTTTTGCAACTGGAGCGTTAGCAGCCAATTTACCTGTATGTTCTACTTTAACTGATTTGATTGCATCTACATTTGTAAAGACAACAACTGTAGATGTTTCACGACCTGCTTCACGGATAGCATCAAGGTTCGCTTCAACCAAGAGATCACCTGCAGCAACTGTTTGACCTTCAGTAACTTTAACGTCGAATGGTTTACCTTCAAGACTAACAGTGTCAAGTCCGATGTGAACCAAAACTTCAAGACCATTGTCTGTTACCAAACCAAGAGCGTGTTTAGTTGGGAAGATGCTTGTCACTTTACCAGCTACTGGTGAAACGATTTTACCGTTTTCTGGTTCTACAGCGAAACCGTCACCCATCATTTTTTGTGAGAATACTGGGTCTTTAACATCTTCGATGTTGATAACTTGACCATCAGCAACTGAATGTACTTCGTCAGTCACACCTTTGAAGGTAGCTTCTGCTTTTTGAACAGCAGTCATTTGACTTGGAAGTGTTTCAGGAATAACTTCACCTGAATCAAGAACGTCTTGAATATCAGATTTCAATACGTCTGCTTTAGGACCATAGATAGCTTGAACCCCTTGTCCTTTCATGACAAGACCCATAGCTCCTTCAGCTTTCCATTGTTCTTCAGTTCCGACTTTATCAGCATCTTTAACAGTAACACGGAGACGAGTCATACATGCGTCAACGTCGACGATGTTAGCACGTCCACCAAGAAGGTTGATGATATTGATAACTTGTGAGCTTGCTGAGCTTGTTCCAGCACCTGCTGATCCAGCAGATTCTGATGGAGAATCTTCACCTTGCTCATAGTTACCGTTACGTCCTGGTGTAGCGTAGTCAAATTTCTTAATCATGAAGTTTGCGATGAAGAACATGATAACACCAAAGAGTACAGTTACCCAAATGAAGTTAACGATATCCATCGCCAAACCAGCGTTAATAGCAAGTGGTGTACGTGTCAAGAACTCGATAGAACCGAATGAGTGAACACGAAGGTTAACGATATCAGCCATGGCAAAGGCACATCCTTGTACCAAAGCATAAACGATGTAAAGTGGAGTAGCCACGAACATGAACATGTACTCGATTGGCTCTGTTACCCCTGTCAAGAATGTTGCAAGTGCAGTTGCAGTCAACATCCCTTTGTATTGATGTTTTTTATCATCATCGACGTTACGATAGATGGCTACTACGATACCCATCAAGATACCGAATGAACCGATCATTTGACCAACTTTAAAGCGGGCTGGTGTAACAGATTCAAGAAGGTGTTTGTATTGTTCTGGGTGTGCACCTTTAAGGTTTGCAAGGTCAGTAACCCAAGCAAGCCAGAGTGGGTCTTGACCCACTACTTCAGTACCTTTAGCGGCACCAGTCAATACGTGGTAAGTACCACCCAATTGAGTGTAGTTAATTGGGATAGTCAACATGTGGTGGAGACCAAATGGCAAGAGAAGACGTTCCAAAGTACCGAACAAGAACGGTGCCAAGATTGGAGCAGTTTCTTTTGAGTTGGCAATCCACATACCGAAGCCGTTGATTCCTGATTGGATAACTGGCCATACGATAGCAAGGACGATAGCTGCGATAGCTGAACGAAGAATAACTACGAATGGTACGAAGCGTTTACCATTGAAGAATGACAAAGCTTCTGGCAATTTACGGAAGTTATAGTATTTGTTGAAGGCAGTAGCTCCGATGAAACCAGAGATGATACCTACGAACACACCCATGTTGAGGGCTGGAGCTTCCAAAACACTGATGAAGTAATCAGATACCTTGATTGATTGACCAAAAATGGTGTGGACTGTAGCAGCTTTATCAGCAAGAATATCTGAAGTAACACCAAAGATTGAACCAGTCAAACGGTTAATCAAGATAAAGGCAAGACCTGCCGCAAAGGCACCGCCTGCACGTTCCTTAGCCCAGCTACCACCAATGGCAAGGGCGAACAAGATGTGAAGGTTACCAATAACCCCCCAACCAATCTGCTCAAGAAATCCACCAGTAATAACGAGTGGTGCCACGTTTGGATTAATCATGGCAACTGTTTTACCGAGAGAAATCATGAGACCTGCTGCTGGCATAACTGCGATAACAACCATGAGGGCTTTACCGAATTTTTGCCAGAACTCAAAGCCAAATTTTTCTTTTAGCTTATTCATTTCATTTCCTCCTACGTTTCGATGCAAACGTTTGCATAACTTATGTATTTATTATAGCATCTTTTTACGATTTGTAAAGCGTTTTCGTAAACTTTTTTTGAATTTTTTTACAAATTTAAAAACCCCCAGAAAACAGGGGTGACTTGATTATTTTCAAGCCATCAGAACCATCAAAATTGGGATGACAACCATGGTTGCAAGGGTAGTCTCAGTAACCATAACAGCTGCGTAATCACTATCAGCTCCATAGAGTTTAGCAACTACTGGAGCATTGGTCATGACAGGCATAGCCGACTGGATGATAAAAACTTGCTTCATCAAGGTTGGGAGGGGCGCCCAATATACGATGGTAGCCATCAAGAGAGGAGCAACCACAAAGCGTCCCAGCAAAATCAGTAACTGGTCCTTTTTAAGAACCAACTGCTTGACACCTGCATTGGATACTGACAAACCGATGAAAATCATAGATAAAGGAGTCGTCAAACTACCTAAATACTGCAAGTCACTGGCTAAAAAGCTTGGTAATTTAATATGAAGGATAACAATAATAAGGCCTAACATGAAGCCCATTAGAGGGGGTGAGAAGATTTTTTTCAGACTTGTTCTTAAATCAAACTCAGCGTCTCCTTCCCCATCACGTTGGATGAGGTAGGTCCCCAAGGTCCAGAAAAAGGTCGTATTGCACATATAATAGATAAGAACATAGGGAATACTAGCATCGCCAAAGAGGGCTTGATTGATAGGGAGCCCCACAAAAATGGTATTCGAATTAAAAAACATGGAAATAAAGAGACCACGACGCTCCTTTTTCACTGCAAAAATTCTAGCCACCGCTGTCGCAATCCCTAGTAAAATCACCATAGAAAGTGTAGGAAAACGCAATTCCGGCAACATTTTAAGTAGGTCTGCCGCTGTGAAACGCTGTGTAATCGTATAGAGCATATAACAAGGAAGGGCAATTTGAGTGACTAGCTTAGCTATAAGACCACGTGACTTGTCGTCAAACCAGCCTTTTTCACCCATTACGAATCCCACTAAAATCATACCCAAAATGACTAGGATTCCCGATATACTCGTTAGAAAGATTTCCATGTTTTCTCCTTTTTTGTTACTATTACAAATGATAGTGGATACCAGAGAAATATAATCATCATTTCTGCCTAGAAAGCTACCATTCTTATTTTAACTTTTCTCAAAAACCACTTTAGTATATCACAAAAAGAGCTTGATTTCTCAAGCCCTTTTCTTCTATTATCTATTCTGCTTTTAAGAGAGGTTCAAAGATTGATACCAGACCAAAGAAGGCGATAAAGATAAGGGTAATAGTGGCACTAGCTGGTGTTTCCCAATAATAGGAAATAAAAATACCAGAGAGCATGCCAACCAAACCAATACCAATAGCCCAGAAAATGACAGATTTAAAGGTTTGACCTATTTTCATACCAATAGCTGCTGGAAGAATCATGATGGTGGAAACCAAAAGTGACCCTGCTGCTGGAATCATCAGGGCAATCGCTATCCCTGTCACAATATTGAAGAGGAGAGACATGAGACGAACTGGCAAGCCATCCACATGAGCGGTGTCCTCGTCAAAGGTTAAAAGATACATAGGACGAATAAAGAGTAAGGTCAAGACCAGTACAATAGCCGCAATAACAAAGAGGGCATAGACCTGTTCAGAGCTAATGGTGATGATAGAACCAAAAAGATAGCTATCCAGACTCATGCTACTGCTACCCGCCTTGTTACTAAGAATAAGAGCCACTGCCAATCCCATTGACATGAGGATAGCCGTTGAAATCTCCATATAATGCTTGTAACTGACCCTGAGATATTCCAAGACCAAAGCGGCAATAACCACAACCACAAGGGTCATCCAAGTGGTTGATTGTCCCAAGAAAATCCCAACAGCCACCCCAGCTAGGGACACGTGACTCAACGTATCACTCATCAAGCTCTGACGACGAAGAATTAAGAAGAGCCCCAAAATTGGCGAAAAGATACTAATAGCAATCACGGCGAGAATAGCACGTTGCATAAAATCATAGGCTAATAATTCACTAATCATGTTTGTGCTCCTCTCCATCCTTTTCATGGACGTTGAAACAACGCCAAGGCAATTTCTGGTTACGAACCAGATGAATATTACGGTCTGTGTACTCCTTGACTTCCTCTGGGTCGTGGGTAATCATCAAGACAGACTTGCCATGCTTATGGGCAGAGTGGTGCATGAGTTCATAGAAGGTATTGGCTGTTCCTGCATCCATCCCTGTCGTTGGTTCATCCAAAACAAAGATATCAGGATCTGAAGCAAAGATACGCGCAATAACAGCACGCTGCTTTTGGCCACCTGAGAGATGTCCAATCTGCTTGTGACGATTTTCCCACATACCAACAGACTCTAGGGCACGTTGAACATGCTCCAAGTCGTGTTTCGTCAAACGACGGAACCAGCCCTGACGAGGATAACGGCCAGACTTAACAAACTCGTATACCGTGCTTGGAAAACCTGCATTAAAGCTGGCAATCTGCTGTGGAAGATAGGCCATACGAAGCTTTTTACCATCTTTGTTAATATCAGAAATCGTCACAGTCCCTTTCTTAGGCTTGAGAATTCCTAGGGTAGCCTTAATAAGCGTTGACTTGGCAGCTCCATTTTCCCCAGTCAGGGTCACAAACTCCCCAGAATCCAAATGATAGTGAATATTGTCCAGAACGGGCTCCGCATCATACTGGAAGCTCAGTCCTTCAACTGTAATATAACGCATCTTATTCCTCGATTTTTTCTGCTAATGTTGTCAAGAAACGTCCAATAACCTGACGCTCTTGATTATCGAACTGATCCAATACAGACCGATAAACCCCCAAGGTCTCTTGGTGGTGTTCCTCATGCTCTCGGGCTATGGGTTGAGCTTCTTGTGTCAAGACAAAGTAGGTCACGCGCCCATCATCCTTGTCTTTCTTAGCCTCCAACATGCCCTCTTTGACCAAGGTTTTTACCGCCTTGGTAACAGCAGCCTGACTGACATTGAGAGTCTTAGCCAACTCAGAATTAGTCTTTCGCCCCTCAGACAAAAGCATGAGAATATGCTCCTGGGTGTTGGTCAACTTAACCTGACTACGGCACTGACCAATAAGGAGCTCATGCTGATTCTCAGCCTTAAGCAAAATTTGGTTAATCAATTGATTGACTTGTTCTTCTAGTTCTAGCATTTCTTTCTCCATTTACTTAACCAGTTAATTATATCGAAAACACAGAGGTTTTGCAAGGGAAGACCTAGAAAAAGATTAGCAGTTCGCTGTCATCAATATCAGGGAAGAATAAGAGTAAAATAAAAACCTAACCAAGTTGGTCAAGTTTTCATTATGTATATACATTTATCGCAAAGTCGCAAATATTTCTTCGACCTGAGCAACAGACTCGGCACGTGAGACTTCGCCACGAACCTTAGCTGCTCCTGCTGTTCCACGAAGATAGTGTGGTGCCAGACCACGGAATTCACGAACAGCAATCTTTTCACCTTTAAGGTCCACCAAACGTTTGAGGTGGTCTTCAGCGATGTCCAGCTTCTTATCAAATGGAAGCTCTGGCAATTCCTCTCCCGTTTCGAAGAAGTGATTGATTTGCGTGAAGATGTATGGGTTGTTCATAGCTGCACGCCCCACCATAACCGCATCTACACCAAGTTCTTCAATCATGAGTTTAGCGTCTTGAACGCTACGAACATCACCATTTCCGATAAATGGAATCTTAGTAATAGCTTTAGCAACACGAGCCAGCGTCTCATGGTCACAGTGACCAGTATACATTTGTTCACGGGTACGACCGTGCATAGCAAGAGCAGAAACACCTGCAGACTCAGCTGCAAGAGCGTTTTCCACAGCCAAATCACTGTCTGACCAACCCGTACGCATCTTAACAGTCAAAGGAATATCAAGTACTGACGTTACTTCCTTGACAATGTGGTAAATCTTATCTGGATCCTTGAGCCACTTGGCACCAGCTTCATTTTTGACTACCTTATTGACCGGACAACCCATGTTGATATCAACGATATCAGCCTTCGTATTGGTCTGGATAAAGTCGGCTGCTCGCTTCAAGCCTTCAGCATCACCACCGAAAAGCTGGATAGACATTGGATGTTCATCCTCATCGATGTGAAGCATGTGAAGAGTTTTCTCATTATTGTAGAGGAGACCTTTTTCAGAAATCATCTCCATCACCACAAGACCAGCACCAAACTCTTTTGCAATGGTACGAAAGGCAGAGTTGGTCACGCCTGCCATAGGAGCTAGGACTGTTCGGTGAGGGATCTCTACATTTCCAATCATGAAGGACGAATTAAGTTTAGTCATTGATGAGTTCCTCCAAGTCAGCTTCTGAAAATTCATACTTGTTTTGGCAGAATTGGCAGATGATTTCAGCACCGTGATCTTCATCTTTAATAGCTTGAAGTTCATCCTTACCAAGCGTCAAGAGGGCATTTTCAAAGCGTTCACGTGAGCAATCACAGTCAAAACTCAGCTCCTCTTCAGACAAACGTTTGAAAGGCTCATCCCCATAAATAGCATTCAAGAGAGCTTCGATATGGTCATCAGACTCCAAAAGCGTTGAAATGGCTGGCATCTCTTGGATGCGTTTTTCGTAACGAGCGACTTCTTCCTCGCTAGCCCCTGGCAAGACCTGAAGCATGAAACCACCAGCAACCTTAACCTTATCCTCTTCGTCAAGAAGTACATTAAGACCAACAGCAGATGGTGTTTGCTCAGATTCTGTCAAATAGTAGGCAAAGTCTTCACCGATTTCACCAGAAATAAGTGGTGTTGATGACGTGTAAGGATTACCAGTTCCATAATCGATGATTGAGACAAACTGCCCTTGACCCATGAAAGGACCCACCAAAACTTCACCAGTCGCTGTTTTCTTGATGTCCACACCTGGATTTTGGATGTAGCCCTTAACATGTCCTTTGGTATCAGCTACAGAGATGATATGACCAAAAGAGCTGTTTCCGATAACCTTAACTGTAATTTTGCTTTCACCCTTTTGGTTAGCAGCCAAGATTTGATTGGCAATAAGAGTACGCCCCAAAGCAACTGTTGATGATGATAATGTATTGTGTTTTTCTTGTGCGGTTCTAACTGTTTCAGTGCTATCAAGAACATAAGCACGGAAAGAACCTGATTCTGAAATTGTTTTAATTAATTTATCCATAGTGTCTCTATTATAACACAAAAAAGAGGGTGGAAAAGTCGTAAACGCTTGGCGTTTCCTCTCCCACTCTCTCTAGCAAATTACCATGAAAACTCGGACAGTTTAGCTTTCCAGTCCATTATTTGGCGATTATCAAGCTGATGTTTTTCTTTTATTAATGGCGGCAAATTCTCCAAATACTCAATATAGATGCTGACAAGGAGATTATAGTCATTAGTCGTCAAACGTTTGAGTTGACTATGAATGAAGGCTGTCGCCTGATCATACTGTTCATGGATCAACAAGTCGTCAATATAGTCATTACCATCAATAGTGTGACCTTGCTCGTCCTCCACCTGACCTAAATCAATGTCTAAAGTCTCAAATTTAAAAGCCTTACTGACCACATTAGCTGTTCCTCGAATTTGATTGAGTAGCCAGTCACTGTTATACACTCCCATATTAGTCCCCTCCATTACTTGCTATTCAAATCTATTATATCTTTTTAAATAAAAGTTGTAAACGCTTTCTACACTTTGCAATTACTCTGTTCCTAACAGTTATCTATAGCCCATCTCCTGATTTTTCAGGCAAGACAAAAAGGACCATCTGGTCCCTTTAGATTATCAGAGTTTTTACCCAACTGATCCTTCCATTTCATAACTAATCAAGCGGTTAAGCTCAACGGCATATTCCATTGGAAGTTCTTTGGTGAATGGTTCCACAAATCCCATAACAATCATCTCTGTTGCTTCTTGTTCTGAAAGTCCACGACTCATGAGGTAGTAGAGTTGCTCTTCAGAAATCTTAGAAACTTTAGCTTCGTGTTCAAGGGCAACTTGTGAGTTGTGGATTTCGTTGAATGGGATAGTGTCTGATTTAGACAAGTCATCCATCAAGATGGTATCACATTCGATGTGAGATACCGATTTCTTAGAATCCTTGTTGAATGTGACTTGTCCACGGTAGTCAACCTTACCACCATTACGAGCAATTGATTTAGAGACAATAGATGATGATGTATGCGGTGCATTGTGAATCATCTTAGCCCCTGTATCTTGGTGTTGACCAGCATTGGCAAAGGCAATTGAAAGCATAGTACCACGTGCACCTTCGCCATCAAGGTAAACAGAAGGGTACTTCATGGTTACTTCAGCACCCAGGTTACCATCAATCCACTCAACAGTTGCGTTTTTCTTAGCCGTAGCACGTTTAGTTACCAAGTTGTAGACGCTATCTGACCAGTTTTGGATAGTTGAGTAGCGCATGTAGGCACCATCAAGTGCAAAGATTTCAACGATAGCCGCATGAAGGCTGGCAGTTGTGTAAGTTGGCGCTGTACATCCTTCAACATAGTGAACGCTGGCACCTTCATCAACGATGATAAGAGTACGTTCAAACTGAGCAGTTGCTTCGTTATTGATACGGAAGTAGGTTTGAAGCGGAATATCCACCTTAACGCCTTTAGGTACATAGATAAAGGTACCACCTGACCAGAAGGCTGAGTTAAGGGCTGCAAATTTATTATCTGTTGGCGGAACCAGTTTTGAGAAGTACTTCTTGAAGAGTTCTGGATGCTCTTTAAGAGCTGAATCCGTATCTGTAAAGATAATCCCCAACTTGTCGTACTCTTCTTTCATATTGTGGTAAACCACTTCTGATTCATACTGAGCTGAGGCTCCAGCAAGATAAGCACGCTCTGCTTCTGGGATACCAATACGTTCAAAAGTTTCCTTAATTTTCTCAGGAACATCTTCCCAGTCACGAGCAGGTTTGTCTGATGCCTTTTGGAAATAAGTCAGGTCATCAAAGTTAATACCAGAAAGGTCTGGTCCCCACTCTTGCATAGCCATTTTGTTAAAGGTTTCCAATGATTTTAAGCGGAATTCAAGCATCCACTCAGGTTCCCCCTTTTCAGCAGACATGGCACGGACCACGTCCTCACTGATCCCTTTTCCTGTTGAAAAGACTGGTGTCACATCGTCATGGAAACCATATTTATATTCTCCCAAATCAATGGGTTTTGGTTCTACTTTTTCATTTGTTTCAGTCATAGTATTTTCCTTTATTAAAGGTTTGATTCGTTTTCCTTTTTGCTTGGGCAAGGAGACTAACTGCTCCCTGACTTCCTAAAGCTCGCTTCTCTCTATGGCTTTTTTGAGCGCATTCCAAGAGAGTGTTGCACATTTGATACGTTGTGGAAATTTAGAAACCCCCGCCAAGAGCTTGGCTTCGCCCAGCTTATCTTCATCTTTATGATCTCCTTGAATCATAAGAGAGAAAATCTCCGCTAGTTCCAAAGCCTCGGCCTTGGTTTTTCCAATAACTGCATCCGTCATCATACTTGATGAAGCTGTAGAAATGGTACAACCATCACCAGCAAAGGCAATGTCTTCAATCACGTCACCATCAAATTTAACTGACAGATTGATAACATCTCCACAAGTCGGATTATTCAGTTGAAGTTGCTCCACATCAGGTAGGACACCATGATGGTGAGGGCTCTTAGAGTGATCGGCCACAACAGCCATATATAAACTATCTAGTCTAGAGAGTGCCATTGAAAAACTCCTTCGTCGCAAGAATTGCCTCTACAAGTTTGTCGCAATCCTCTTTAGTATTATAAATATAGAAGCTAGCTCGGGCAGCTGATGAGATTCCTAAATGATTAATTAAAGGCTGAGCACAGTGGTGACCCGCACGCACTGCCACTCCTTCATAGTCAAGAGCGGTCGCCACATCATGAGGGTGAAGCCCATCAATATTAAAGGCAACAACACCTGCATGCCGACTAGGATCTTCTGGACCGTAGACTGTCAGACCATCAATCGCCTGAAGCTTAGGCAAAACATAGTCTACTAATTCTTGCTCGTAAGCATGAATATTTTCCATACCTAAAGCAGAGAGGTAGTCCACAGCAGCACCAAGAGCAATAGCCCCCGCAATGTTAGGTGTACCAGCCTCAAATTTCCAAGGCAATTCCTTCCAAGTGGCTTCCTGTTCGTAAACAAAATCAATCATCTCACCACCGAATTCAATAGGATTCATCTGGTTAAGAATCTCTTCCTTGCCATAAAGAACCCCAATCCCTGTTGGACCTAACATCTTATGTCCAGAAAGGGTGAAGAAATCACAATCCAAATCCTGAACATCAATGGCCATGTGGGGCGCCGATTGGGCACCATCCACCACCATATAGGCACCAACTTGGTGGGCGAGCTTGGCAATTTCTTTGACAGGATTGATGCAGCCTAAAACGTTAGAGACCTGAGCTAGACTGACAAATTTTGTCTTTTCAGTAATCTTGTTAGCCAAATCTTCCATATCCAATTGGCCATCTTTCAAGTAGGCATAAACAAGTTTTGCCCCCGTCTTCTTACAAGCTTCCTGCCAAGGAATGATATTTGAGTGGTGTTCCATAATTGAAATAACCACCTCATCTCCTGGCTCAAGAACCTGCTCTGCAAAACGACCAATCCAGTTAAGACCAGTTGTCGTTCCACGTGTAAAGAGGACCTCTTTGGTTGATTTAGCATTGATAAACTGACGAAGCTTTTCACGACTAGCTTCGTAAGCAGCTGTTGCACGCTCAGCCAAAGTATGCACACCACGGTGAACATTGGCATTGTCCTCATGATAGTAGGCCATGAGAGTGTCCAAAACTACTTGGGGCTTCTGGGTCGTTGCTGCATTATCCAAGTATACCAAAGGTTCATCATTAACTACCTGATCTAAAATGGCAAAATCTTGTCGAATCTTATAGGCATCTAAAGCTGACATCTTATCTCCCTATCTAGATATATCATAGGTTAGACTATCTGCGTCGATAGTTCCTAACGTTTGTTTAGTTTTGTATCAGTTACAGAAATCATTTCATCGCGCACTTCTTTAACTGGGATTTCAGTAATAACTGCTCCTAAGAAACCGCGAATAACCAAACGTTCTGCAGTGTCTTGATCAAGTCCACGACTCATGAGGTAATACATATCCTCTGGATCTACCTGACCGATTGAAGCAGCATGTCCTGCTGTAACTTCATTTTCGTCAATCAAGAGGATTGGGTTCGCATCTGAACGTGCCTTGTCAGAAAGCATAAGCACACGGCTTTCTTGTTGTGCATCAGCACCCTTAGCACCTTTGACAATGTGACCAATACCATTGAAAGTCAAAGTACCACGTTCCAAGATAACACCGTGTTGGAGGATATGTCCCACAGAGTTGTTACCATAGTTAGTCACACGAGTATCAATCCCTTGAACCTGACGACCTGATGAAAGACCAATAACTTTAAGGTTGGCATGACTTCCATTACCAATCAAGTCACTATCAAAGTCAGCAATAACATTGCCCTCGTTCATAATCCCGAGAGCCCAGTCAATGCTGGCATCACGACCGATACGACCACGACGACTAATATAAGTTGTGACATTTTCACCCAAACGGTCAATAGCCGCAAACTTAACTTGTGCACCGTCTTGAGCAATGACTTCAACCGAAATGTTGGCACTAGCTTTTTCAGTCGCTTCACCTAGCGTTTCAAAACGCTCAAGGTAAGTCAATTTACTGTTTTTACCCGCCACGATCAAAACGTGTTTGTTAAATGGAACATTTGAAGTTCCATCTTGGTAAAAATAGCTTTCAACTGGCAAGTCAATTTCAACATTATCTGGTACATAAAGGACTGCTGCACTATTGAAGTAGGCATAGTTATAAGCTGCCAATTTGTCCTCATCATAGGCTACAGCCTTACCAAAGAAGGCTTCAACGACTTCTGGGATTTCCTCAAGAGCAGTCGTAAGGTCTGTAAAGACCACACCTTGGCTAATCAAGTCGGCTGGCAATTGTTCAAGTACAGTATTTGTTCCTACTTGGACCAATTTAGGGTTGTTTCCAAGCGCTGTAAAATCAGGCACATTTGCTGATGGTTCATTTTCAGTAATCGTTCCATCACCGAGATTCCAACGGTGGAATTTAACACGCTCAATTTTTGGAAGAGCCAAACTTTCAAGCTTATCAAAGGCTGCTTGACGAAGGTCTTGCAACCAAAGTGGCTCTGCTTTTGCTTGTGAAAAAGCGATAATAGATTCTTTTGACATAGGTTACTCCTTTTCTAGTTATTTCGAGTAACAGACTTACGCTTCTTCGTGGTACTCGTAACCGAGCTCTTCAGCGATTTTCGCATAACCTTCTTGCTCAAGACGAGCAGCCAATTCAGGACCGCCTGAAAGAACCACTTTACCTTCCATCATTACGTGTACAACATCTGGAGTGATGTAGTTCAAAAGACGTTGGTAGTGAGTGATAATCATAGCACCGAAGCCTTCGCCACGCATAGCGTTAACCCCTTTTGAAACCACTTTAAGGGCATCGATATCAAGACCTGAGTCAATCTCATCGAGAAGAGCAAACTTAGGTTCCAACATGAGCAATTGAAGGATTTCGTTACGCTTTTTCTCACCACCTGAGAAACCTTCATTAAGGTAACGCTCAGCCATTTCTTCACGCATACCAAGCAATTCCATCTTTTCATCCAATTTAGTGATGAAATCAAGAACAGAAATCTTTTCGTCATCTTCTTTACCAGCGTTCATAGCCGCACGGATGAACTCAGCATTTGTGATTCCTGGGATTTCAGCTGGGTATTGCATAGCAAGGAAAAGACCTAGGCGTGCACGTTCGTCAACTTCCAAATCAAGGATGCTTTCGCCATCAAAAAGGATGTCCCCTTCTGTGATTTCATAGTTTGGGTTACCCATGATAGCAGCTGAAAGGGTAGATTTACCAGTTCCGTTAGGACCCATGATAGCAGCAATCTCACCAGTTTTAAGAGTCAAATTAAGACCCTTCAAGATTTCTTTATCTTCAACAGAAACATGAAGATTTTTGATTTCAAGTACAGACATTGTATACTCCTTTTTCATATATACAGCGAGCACTTGCTCGCTAATTTGCATTATTTTTTTGAAAATAGTCTTGCTATTTTCTGGAAAATAAAAAGAGAACTTCCATTTTCCTTAATTAGAATCATTATAACAAAAAAGCCATTACTTGGCTTTTCAAATGTTTAATTTTTTCGCCCTTGCTTCCATTTTAACATGGTTGCTTGGCGATAATCACTATTCCCGATAAATTTTAGGAAATTGAAGAGAGGTGTTCGACCAACGCCCCAAATCTCAAGCCCTTCAATCAGAATTTCCATTCCCAAAAGTAAACTCAAGAGCAAGAGAATACCACCGAGACGACTGGAAACATTTAACAAGAGGGCAATCAATGAAAAGAGAATAGCGATGGCATAAACCACCAGAACCGCTCCTCGATGAGTGAAGCCCATGGCTAGAAGGCGATGATGTAAGTGCATCTTGTCAGCCTCCATGGCTGGGCGCCCTGACAACTTACGGCGGACAATGGCTACCACTGTGTCAACAATAGGCACTCCAAGGATAATAACAGGTGACAAAATAGCCACTGCAGTTGCATTTTTCAATCCTTGCAATGACAAGACACCAATCATAAAGCCAATAAAAAGCGCCCCCGTATCACCTAGATAGATAATCGCTGGATGATAATTGTAAGGGAAGAAGCCCATAATGGCAGCCACCAAGACAAAGATGGTCATGGTCAAGAAAATATCAGTATCATAGAGGAAGAAATAAGAAATCACCCCCATAGTCATAAGGGAAATGATAGAAACTCCTCCAACCAAGCCATCCAAACCATCAATCAGATTAATGGCATTGGTGATGGCCGCAATCCATAACACCGTTAAAATCAAGGTCAGGACTGGCCCAAAATGAATCATGGGACCACCAAATGGAATCTTAAAGCTATCAAATCGGAAGTCTGTAAAAGCCCAAACGATAACAGCTCCAATAACAATACCAAGCATCTTAGGTAGAGGCTTTAATTCCAAGATATCATCAATGAAGCCCGTCAGAGCTACGACAGATCCCCCCACAACAACCGGCAAGATGTACCTAATGTAAGAAACATGCCAGATATCCTTATGGATAATCATAGGCATAAAGACCAAGGTCGCTAGTACAAAGGCCAACAAAATAGCTAGACCGCCAGCACTAGGCATGGGCTTTTTATTGATACGTCTTGCATTGGGATTGTCAACAGCTCCGACACGTAAGGCCAAAGAGCGTACCAATGGGGTCGTCACAATGGCAATCAAAAAGGTCCCAATCAAAACGAATATATAGTTAATGGTCCAAGGCATGTCTTAGCTCCATTTCGTTGCTTGTAGTACCGGTAAGGCGTCCTCTTCCATCAAGATTGTTGCATGCTCTTGTAGGTAGGCACGTGTTCGGTCTGCTACATTCGCATATTCAAGAAAACGCGCATACATATTGTTCGCGTAATAATCAGGCTCATCAGCCAAGTAAAGAAGGATCGTCATGTAGTAGACATCCCCAAGTTTATAAAGCTCAGAACCTTCAACAGGTATATCCTTCAAACCTTGCGTAAAAGTCACCACTTGATCAAAGTCAGAGAAGGCCAAGACATAGTGGGTATAGTCTTCACGAATATTTTCTTCAGCCACTTCCTTGGTAGGCTCTGTCATAGCCTTATCAACCTCTTCCAAGGTCTTTTCAAGCTCTTCGAGCTTATGGTGTGCTTCGATGTCACCCTTGTCCATAAAGTTACCCTCAAGGGCCTTTAGAAACTCTTCTGGAGAAAGCCCTGAATAGTCATCCATATCTGACAAATCGTTGAAATCAAGGTCTTCCTTAAGATCTGATTTAGTCACAAAGACATCCACACGATCCTTGCGTGGCGTGACACGGAAGCTCAGCATTCCACTATTTTTAAAGTTATCAGGCAAGTCCAACTCATCCATGACAGTATAGAAAAATTCCTCTGTTTTTTCCTGGGGAATCAAGAAATCCTTCAATTCCATACCATGTTCTTCAAGATCTTCCATGGTAATCATGATTTTTAGAGTTGTCTCGCTTATTTGTTTCATTTCCATATGTAAAAAACCTCGCACGAGTAGTTATTTCATTATACTAGAAAAGCCAAGAGATAGCAATTTCTGAGCAAGTTTGAGTCTTATTTTGGAAAGGATTTCTACAAACTTCTTAATACTAACAAAACCTTGTATTTCCCCATTTATACCTGTCATCTATCCTAGATTGGAGTATAATAAAAGTGAAGATATACATGGAGGTGATGACCATGACTGCCTATAAAAAAGGGTGGCTACGAGCTAGCATTGCTGGAGGAATAACGAGTTTATTGACGCTCTTTCTCTACTTATCGGGGCAACCTTATCAAGTAAACAAATCTACTTTTCTTACAGGGCTAATCGTCGCCATCATACTAGCAACTGCACCCATTTACGACGATAACCGTTTATCGCTCAAACAGCAATCACTTCTGCACTTCTCTATCATGTGTGTTACCATCCTTCCAATTCTCTGTTTGTCCGGATGGTATCCCTTGCATAATATCGTGGACTTCTTGAAAATCCTAGCTAGTTTCTTAACTTGTGGACTGGTCCTATGGTTGCTAGCTTACCTTATCTTTGGAAAACTTCTCCACAATTAATCTCTAAACCAGATAAAAAGGACTTCAATCGAAGTCCTTTTCAGTTTACTTAAAAGTAATTATCCGAAAATAAGTTTGACAGCTCCATAAAGAAGCACAATAATACCAAGTACGATACGGTATTTTCCGAAAACTGTGAAATCATGTTTCTTAATGTAATTCATCAAGAAGCGAATCACGAACAAGCTGACAACAAAGGCTGTCACACTAGCTACCAAGAGAATAGCCACTTGTCCACCTGTCAAGGTATTCCCGTCAATGAAATACTTAACCGCCTTAAGGCCACTATAACCAAACATGGTTGGAATACCAAGGAAGAAGGTAAAGTCAGCAGCTACGCTACGACTAGTACCAACGATGATACCCCCAAGAATAGTAGCACCTGAACGGCTTGTCCCTGGAATGATACTCAAGACTTGGAAAAGACCAATATAGAAAGCTGTCTTGTAAGACATACGTGCCAAATCCGTTACCTTAGGTTCTACACGTCGATTGCGGTCCTCAATCCAAATAAAGGCAATCCCGTAGACCACCAACATGATAGCTACTACAAAGAAATTACTGAGATGGGCCTCCATCCAGTCATCTAAAAGTAGACCAAAGAAGGCTGAAGGAATACAGGCAATGACCACCTTGAGCCAAAGTTGCCAAGTCAATTGCACTTCACGTGCTGTCTTACCAGGTTGGAAGGGATTCAAACGTTTAAAGTAAATGACCATAACCGCCAGAATAGCACCAAGTTGGATAACGATATTAAACATATCGATGAAATCTTTACTTTGTCTCAAGTTCAAGAATTCATTCACCAAAATCAAGTGACCTGTAGATGAAATCGGTAGCCACTCAGTGATACCTTCGACAATCCCAAGAAAGACTGCTTTTAGTAATTCAATAATAAATTGTGCCGTTTGCATAATTATCTCCGTTTTAAAATGCTAGCCTCATCACACCAAAAATGATCAAGGCTCCAAATCGTCCTTCCCATTATATCAAATTACAACTTGTATTTGAAGACAATCTTGGTATAGAGATTGTTTTTCTAATCCCAACTTATTGTCATTAATCCTAATTTCCTGTAAAATAGTAAGGTATGACATTTTTATAGGAGACATTGTTTCAATGAAAAGAATTATTGTAGCCTGCTTTGCAGCGCTCCTCCTCGTTTTTGGCGGAGTATCAAGCGCTCAAGCAGACGAGTATCTCCGTGTCGGTATGGAGGCTGCCTATGCACCTTTCAACTGGACGCAGGACGATGACTCAAACGGAGCCGTTCCAATCGAAGGTACTAAACAGTATGCCAACGGTTATGACGTGCAAATCGCTAAAAAAATCGCTGAAGCTCAAGGGAAGAAACCCTTGGTGGTCAAAACCGCTTGGACAGGTTTGATTCCTGCCCTCACTTCCGGCAAGATCGATATGATCATCGCAGGTATGAGTCCAACAGCTGAACGTCGTCAAGAAATCGACTTTTCAGACAGCTACTACCGAAGCGAACCTGTCATGGTTGTCAGCTCAGACGGTGATTATGCCAACGCTAAGAGCCTCAAAGACTTCAAGGATGCTAAAATCACAGCTCAACAAGGGGTTTATCTCTATAATTTGATTGACCAAATCCCAGGTGTCAGCAAACAAACCGCTATGGGAGACTTCGGTGCTATGCGCCAAGCCCTTGCGTCTGGTATCATCGATGGCTATGTTTCAGAGCGTCCTGAAGCCAAAACTGCCGAAGAAGCTAGCTCAAAATATAAGATGATTACGCTTAAAGATGGTGGTTTCCAGGTTTCAGACGATGACGTGTCCTTGGCCGTCGGTCTTCGTAAAGGAGACAGCCAGCAAATGGAACAAGTCAATAAGGTCCTTGCTGGAATCAGCCAAGAGGAACGTGTCAAACTGATGGATCACATCATTGCCATCCAACCTGCAGATAAGACTGATGAGGCTAAAAAAGGAAACTTCTTTAGTCAGATGAGCGCTATCATCGCTAAGAACTGGCCACAATTCTTACGTGGTACAGGAATTACCCTTCTTATCTCAATTATTGGTACAGTTGTGGGTACTTTTATCGGTCTTATGATTGGTGTTTACCGTACAGCTCCTAAAGCTGCTAATAAATTTGTAGCTTTGCTCCAAAAACTCTTTGGTTGGGTTCTTAATGTCTATATCGAAGTTTTCCGCGGTACGCCAATGATTGTACAATCTATGGTTATCTACTACGGTACTGCCCAGGCCTTTGGTATCAACATTGACCGTACCCTAGCAGCTGTCTTCATCGTTTCTATCAACACCGGAGCCTACATGAGTGAAATCGTTCGTGGTGGTATCTTCGCTGTTGATAAAGGACAATTCGAAGCTGCAACTGCTCTTGGATTTACCCATGGTCAAACCATGCGTAAGATTGTTCTTCCACAGGTTATCCGTAATATCTTGCCAGCTACTGGTAATGAGTTCGTTATCAATATCAAGGATACCTCTGTTTTGAACGTTATCTCTGTTGTGGAACTTTACTTCGCAGGTAACACTGTCGCAAGCCAAACTTATCAATACTTCCAAACATTCTTTGTTATCGCAGCAATCTACTTTGTCCTTACCTTCACAGTGACACGCATCTTGCGTTATGTAGAACGCCGTTTGGATCAAGATACTTACACACAAGGAGGGGTTCACTAATGACTGAGACGATTTTAGAAATTAAAAACCTCAAAAAATCATACGGAAAAAATGAAGTCCTCAAAGATATCTCCCTCAGCGTCAAAAAGGGTGAGGTTATCTCAATTATTGGTTCTTCAGGTTCAGGGAAATCAACCTTCCTTCGCTCTATTAACCTACTCGAATCACCTTCAGGTGGTGAAATCCTCTATCATGGGGACAACGTCCTTGAAAAAGGTTACGACCTCACTACCTATCGTGAAAAACTCGGTATGGTTTTCCAATCATTCAACCTCTTTGAAAACCTTAATGTCTTGGAAAATGCTATCGTAGCTCAAACAACCGTTCTAAAACGTGACCGTAAAGAAGCTGAAAGCATCGCCAAAGCTAACTTGGAGAAAGTTGGTATGGGGGAACAATACTGGAAAGCTAAACCAAAACAACTTTCAGGGGGACAAAAACAACGTGTAGCAATTGCTCGTGCCCTCTCTGTTGATCCAGAAGCCATCCTCTTTGACGAACCAACTTCAGCCCTTGACCCAGAAATGGTAGGGGAAGTACTCAAGACTATGCAGGAGCTATCTGGAACTGGTTTGACCATGATTATCGTTACCCATGAAATGGAGTTCGCACGTGACGTTTCAGACCGTGTCATCTTCATGGATAAAGGGGTAATCGCTGAACAAGGTAGCCCAGAACAAATCTTTGAAAATCCTAAAGAAGAACGTACCAAGGAATTCCTCAAACGTTTCTTGGGTTAAAAACAAAAAAGTTAAGGTTTCGGCCTTAACTTTTTTAGATTCTCAGACATATAAAAAAAACGGCAGTTGCCGTTTTTTTGTCTATAATGATTAGTTACGACGTGTACGTCTGTCAACGAAACCAAGGAAGGCCAATAGTGTCATGAAGAGACCTACAAGACTGAATCCTGCTGCAGTTGACTCACCTGTTTCTGGCAAGCTGTCTGCTTCTTGTACAGGAGCTTGTTTCTCAGCTTTTGTTTGACCATAATTTACAGGAACTTGCGCTACAGTTTGAGCTGCCTGTTCTTGTGTTGTGAAAGCAATAACTTTCCCATCTACATCGTAAACAGGTACTGGTGTAAGACCTTTAGATGTAATGTTAGCGAACTCTTTAGCCAATTGTGTTTGAAGCTCTTTGTCTGCCTTAGCTTTCATGTAGTTATCGAAGGCTGTTTGAACAGTCGTGTATTCGCTCGTTAATTTATCACGCTTAGCTGACAATTCAACAAGTTTCGCACGTTCAGTTGAAAGAGCTGCTTTCGCCGCAGTAAGTTTGGCAAAGGCTGTTGCACGTTCTGCTTTAGCCTTAGCTAGGTTAGCTGAAGCATTTGTAAGGGCTGCTACACGGTTCTTAGCAGCAGTCAAGGCTTGGTTAGCTTGTGTCAATGCTACTTGTTTCTTAGCAGTATCTTGCTTAGCAGCGTTGTAGGCATTTGTCAAACGTTGCAAGGTTGCAGAACTTGTCGCAAGTTTATCTTTAGCTGTTTTAAGCTCTGCTTGTTTTTCATCAAGAGTTGCTTGAGCTTTGCTAAGGGCTGCTGCTTTTTCTTGTGCGTTAGCATTAAGGTTTTCAACTGCAGCGTTAGCTTTTTCCAATTCTGATTTAGCAGTTGCAAGGGCTGCTTGTTTTTCAGAAAGGTTATTCTGAGCAGTTGCCAACTTGCTTGCAGTCGCTTTAAGAGCTGCAAGTTCTGACTGAGTATTCTTAAGCTTAAGAGTTGCTGACTCAGAAGCCGCTTTCTTGCTAGCCAAGTCACTTTGAGCTTGATCGTTAGCTTGCTTAGCAGCTTCATAAGCTGCTTTTGCAGCAGCAAGATTTGCATTTGAAGATGATTGAGATTGGTTACCTTCATATGGGTTAGCAATCTTAGTTGTGTCAAAGCTACTATCAGAAGCGATAGAATTTTTATTGACATTGTTTACGTGAACGTTAAAGGCACCGGCAACAACACTGATGTCTGTTCCAATGTAAGACTCACCACCATCTGCTGTAAGTCCAGAGATAGAACGAGCATGGTTCCACTCATTACCGTTAAACATGAAGTCAAGCATAGCTTCATAGACATATTTCTTAATGTCGTTAAGGGTAAATGGTCCTGTCAAACCTTGCCATGTATTAAGGTTTTCACCAATACTTACACTATTAAATGACTTACCAGCACGGTCAAGGGCGGCACTATCATGTCGTTGATGGGTAATAGCTTCCCAACCCCAGTTATCTGCTACATAACCATCTGAAACACGGTCAGCCGCAAGAACACTACCTTTTGAAACAGATGTTTGAGTTGTACCAAAGGCTGTACGAATTTGGTTAATCAAACTTGAAGCATACAATGACAAATCTGTAATTTGAGCTTCACTAAGATTATTCAAATCACTAATTTTAACATTTTTATCCGCTTCATTATCTTGATAACTATTGTTACCACGATCACGTTTATTAACGTTCTTCAAGACTTGTTCAGCTTGAGCTTTTTCTGCTGCGGTCGCTGTTTTAGACTCATGAATCTTAAGAGCATTGACATACTCTTGTGACACTGAGAATTTTTGACGAACATTAGCTGTTGAAGTTGTTGAAGATTCTGCTTTTTTCTTAGCTGCTTCAGCGGCTGCAAGTGCGGCTGCCTTTTCATTAGCTACTGTTTGAGCAGTCTCATAAGCTGCTTTAGCTTGGTTTGCTGCATTTTGGTCTGCAGTCAATTGCCCTTCTTTAGCTGAAATAGCAGTAGCTTTTTCTTTATCAGCTGCCTGAGCGGCTGCCAATTCTTCTTGAGCTTTTTTCTCAGCTGCTGTTGCAGCATCAAAAGCTGATTGCGCTTTAGCTTGGTTAGAAGCTGCCTCAGAAGCACTAGAACCATTAAGAGCTGCTTTAGCGGCATCTACTGATTTTTGAGCATTAGCCACTTCAGTAGCTTTAGCATTGACATTAGCTTGATCTGTATTAACGACAGCTTGCTGTTTGTCTGCTGCATCTTTAGCAGTTTTTTCTGCTGATTGAGCTGTTTCGACTGCTGACTTAGCTTCCTTAGCTGCATTTTCAGCAGTAGTTACTTGACCTTGAGCGGCAGCAATAGTTTCTGGACTTGCTTCATCGGCTGCTGTTTGTGCCTTTTGCAAGTTAGAATCTGCTGTCGCTAGGTTTGCTTGAGCCTGGTTTGCAGCTACTTCATGATTAGCAACAACTGACTCTTGTTGCGATACTGCTTGATTTGCAGCGCTGGCTTCTTCTCTAGCCGCTTCGACTTGGGCTTGAGTTGGGACAGCTTGTGTAGCTGTCGATGATACTGATGCTGTTGTTGAGGCTTGATCGTTTGTCGTTACCTCATCAGCTTTAGCAACTGTAGCAGAAACTGCAAGTGCTGCAATTCCAGCTGTCGCCAAAACCTTTTTATTCATAAGACGAACTCCTTTTTATGTTAAAAATTCACTACTATATAATAACATTTTAATAATCTCGAAACAAGGTGCTGACTCCTAATTTTTAAAATTTAATTATTTTATAAGCTTTCATAGCCTGTTTACAAAAATCATTAAATTGTTAGTCAAAAGTAGAGTTGCTGTTTCAAAGTCCTTTTTTAGTCTTTGATTCTGCCTTATCCTTTTATTCTATCAAAACTTCGTTACAGTTTCTTAACTTTCTTTAAACGTTTTTTTGATATAATGTGTACTCATCATATGCAAATGGAGGAGCAAAGTGGCAAAAACATTAAAAACATTGAGTAACATCTTACTAGGAATCCTCTCACTGGCCTTGTCTTATTGGTTTTATAGGGGGCATCTCGAACAGTACGTTCATTACATCGCCCATTATGGCTCCTACTTTCAAGTCTTACTCAACCTAGTCATTATTGTCCTACTGAGTTACTTTGTCTACGCTTTTTTGAAACTACTTCTTACTAGAAAGCTGAAAAAACAGACACTACTCCTACTCTACTTCATTTACTTTCTTGCTCTCTTCTACCTACTTTTCTTGAAAAACATTGGTACCCAAGGTCTCTCACTTAACCCCCTTTCCTTTGCTCGGGAATTATACTGGGGTAGCCACTTCGTTCCCATCATGAACCTGTTAATGTTCATTCCTCTGGGACTCCTCTTTTCTTCACGATTGAGTAATCTCCTACTTTGTCTCCTTACCCTTTTCTCCGTCGAATCCATTCAGTACTTCGGACATTTGGGAGTCTTTGATTTGGGAGATATCACCTTAAATATGTTAGGTATCCTTGTCGGAACTGCTATCCATCAACTCCCTCAATTTCAAACAGTTATCAAAAAGATTTTAAGTTAAAAAACTTCCAGAATTAATTTTGGAGTTTTTTTTTGTTCTATAGATTAATCATCGTAAGAAATTTTTAGAGGAATGCAGAAAAACAGCCCTCTACATCTAGAGAGCTGTTTTGAACTCAGGCTAAAATCCTAGCGAATAAAAAAACTGCCCCATCATAGAGCAGTTCCATTTTCGTGTATTCAATTGAACAAGGCCTAGACACTTGTATCTTGAATTAACGACGAAGTCCGAGTGAGCTGATCAACTCACGGTAACGGTTAACGTCTGTGCGGCGAAGGTATGCCAACAAGTTACGACGGTGACCGATTTTTTTCATCAAACCACGGTAAGTAGCGTGGTCTTTTTTGTGTTGTTTAATGTGTTCGTTAAGGTGGTTGATTTCCCAAGTAAGGACAGCAACTTGAACCTCTACTGAACCAGTGTCACCTTCGTGACGTGCGTATTGAGCAATGATTTCATTTTTTTTCTCTTTTGAGATTGCCATGTTTTTTCTCCTTTTTTTGCTCCATCCGAGTCTTAGGATTGGCTCTCCTAAAACCAAGAAAGAGTTGGTTTGTCTTTACGACCTCTCTATTTTAGCTCATCTACTAATCTTTGTCAATCGCAAGATTTCACTGATTAAGTTTTTGAAGCTTAGACTTTTTTGGCCATTTTTGCATTCAGAAAGAATCCAAGGAAAAGTAGGAAACTTACGATAGCATAAGCTAGAAAAATCCAACTAAAACTTGGAGATATGAGTGCTAACAATTTCAAAACATAAGGGGAAATGGCTGACCCTAGGTTACAGCCTAAGAGGACATAGGCTGTCGCCTTGTTCAACAGACTTCTAGCAATAGACTCAGAAAGTCGGTTAAAGATAATTGTCAAAATAATACTATAAAAGAAACCAACACCAACTGAAGATAAAATCAAAATCGGTAAGTTACTAGCCACTGACATCCCAAAGAGACAAACCGCTAACAAGAACATCACTATAAGCAAAAGACGATTTTTAAAATGTCCTATAAGCGAGGCGAAACTCAGTCCAGCTACAATTCCAATTCCCTGCTCTAAACTCAGTACTAAGGCTGATTGACCACTCTCAATAGTCTTACCAGCAACTTGAAACAGAGGCACGCGCAAACTAATCGAAGAATTGATACAGATGACAAAACCTGCTAAAAGAGCCATGCCAAGAATCATACCAAGGTCTTTTTTGTTCAGAACTTGTTTTCTTTTTGTAATCTGCTTCTTCTCCACCTGCTCCATCGATGGCACAAAAAGGAGGTACATAATCAAAATCACAAAACCAAAACCATAGATAAGAAAGGCAAAGGTCCAATGAATTTTCAGTAATTGTCCAACTAAAAGAGAACAAGAAGCTCCACCAATCAACTCCATGGAGCCACGAATACCTAACATCTGAACTCGCTCTTTACCTTGATAACGTTGACTGATGATGGCAATCGCCTTAGCATTGATAAGACCAATCCCCATTCCAAAAGCAATACGTGACAGTAAGACAAGAGGATAGGCTTGTACAAAAAAAGGAAAAATCCCAGCACTACTAAGTAAGAGCAGCCCAGTCACAATTAGCTGTCTATCACTTAGCCATTTGTCAATAAATGAATTAAGTAAGAGCATCGCGACTACGGAAAATGAAGGGACAGATACTAAAAGCTCCACTTGCGCGGCAGAAAAGGTTGGGCTATAGTAGTCCAACATAGGTGGTAACGCTGTTGAAATCGAAAAGGCCGAAATCAAGAGCAAGGATAGCCCAAGCAGGCTCATTTTTTCTAAAATTCGTGTCATAATATAGGGATAAGAACATCCTTTCCTTACTTGTCTAATAGTTATTTTTTCATTATAATCTAAGGAGACTTTAAAAAATAGGACCTAGGTCCTAAAAAAGGAGATGTATGCGTAATCATACCATAAGACCTCAACTTGACCAGGTCTTTCCACCCCCCTACCTCAACCAATTACAGAAAGTCACCTTTCAAAAGAACGATTATATTTGTACCCAAGGGCAAGCTATCACTGAGCTGACCTACATTTTATCAGGAAAGGTAAAAATTGTTCGTTCTCTCTTCAATGGTAAAGAACATATCCTAGAAACGCTCAATCAGCCTCAGATATTGGGAGATGTAGAACTCATGACCAACCAACCAGCAGGATCATCAGTCATTGCTTTAGAAGAGGTTCAAGCAGTTCAGCTCCCATTAAATAATAAAGAAGAACTCCTCAAAGACCCTGTTTTTCTCTACCAAATTGGACGTAACCTGGCTATGGCACTGCATAAGCAAGGTATCACTGCTTCAACGAATGCGAGCTACTCTGTCAAAGAGCGTCTGGCCACCCATATTTTGAATAGTGAAGAAGAGAATATCTTTCAATTATCGCCATCTATTTTAGCTTCCCGTTTTGGAACTAGCTATCGTCATGTACAGCGAGTCATCAAACAATTTATCGACCAGGGAATTATCGAAAAAGAGGCCTTTAAAACCTATCGTATTTTAGAGAGACAAACCTTGGAAAAACTGGCTTTTATCGATTAGAAAAAGCCTCACTTTAATCCTTGATGGTTTAATTTTCAACCCTTTTGTGCTATAGTTATAAACAAGTAAATCAAAGAAAATAGAGGTAAACAAATGGACGCTCAAACCAAAATTATCCGCGCCAGCCATATGATTGATATGAATGATATCATTCGCGAAGGAAATCCAACCTTGCGTGCTGTCGCTGAAGATGTAACCTTCCCACTATCAGACGAAGACATTATCCTAGGCGAAAAAATGATGCAGTTTCTTCGTAACTCACAAGATCCTGTTATTGCCGAAAAAATGGGGCTTCGTGGGGGAGTCGGTCTTGCAGCCCCTCAATTAGATATTTCAAAACGCATTATCGCTGTTCTCGTTCCAAACCCTGAAGACGCTGAGGGTAATCCACCAAAAGAAGCATATAGTCTTCAAGAAATCATGTACAACCCTAAAGTAGTTGCCCATTCTGTTCAGGATGCTGCTTTGGGCGATGGCGAAGGATGCCTCTCAGTTGACCGCGATGTTCCTGGTTACGTGGTTCGTCATGCTCGAGTAACTGTTGAATACTTCAACAAAGAGGGCGAAAAGCAACGTGTTAAACTCCGTGGTTACAACTCAATCGTTGTTCAACATGAAATCGACCATACTAACGGTATCATGTTCTACGACCGCATCAATAAAGACAATCCATTCGCCATCAAAGATGGACTCTTAATTATCGAATAAAGAAAACCTCAGTAGAAATACTGGGGTTTTAGTTTGAAGATAAGGCATTAGTACCACTTTATAGCTAAGTCAAAGTAGAAAAGAACCGACTTCGTCGATTCTTTTTTCATTGTCTGAACCTGTCCTCAGACAAGCATATTGTATAGTGTTTCGTTACCGTGAAGGTTGATATAACTTGGGTCAAAGGCCGAAAGACGCTCGAGAAGTCCATCATAGTCGTTCTTATCACTAAGAGCTATACCAATGAGAACCGGACCTTTTCCTTTATTAGCACGTTTGATGTACTCAAAACGAGTGATATCATCATTTGGTCCCAAGATATCATTTACAAATTCACGAAGGGCACCAGGACGTTGTGGGAAGTTAACCACAAAGTAATGCTTGATACCATCGTAGATAAGCGCACGTTCTTCCATCTCTGGCATACGGTTGATGTCATTGTTACCACCTGAAATGATGCAGACGATGGTTTTTCCTTTAATCTCATCTTTGATCACTTCCAAAGCTGCCACTGATGCCGCACCTGCGGGTTCTGCAATGGTACCAACCTTAGAGTACATATCAATTAGGGTTTCTGAAATCAATCCTTCATCAACTCCTAAGAGGCGGTCAACGTATTTACGTGCGACTTCATAGGTCTTGACACCTACCTTTTGAACAGCAATCCCGTCCGCAAACTTATCAATTTCTTCAAGTTTTACAGGATAACCACGGTCAAAGGCAGCACGCATACTACGAGCACCACTAGCCTCAACACCAATAACCTCCATAGACGGTGCTACATCCTTGATATAGGTAGCTACACCAGAGATAAGGCCACCACCACCTACTGGAACCAAGATACTATCAAAGGAAACACCTTCCTCTTGGGCCTGCTCATAAATTTCATAAGCAACAGTTCCTTGACCTGCTTGGACATTATAATCGTCGAATGGATCAATGAAAGTCATCCCTTCAGACTTGGTATATTCCTGTGCTGCTTGAGCAGAAGCATCAAAGGTATCTCCCACCAATTTGATTGTTACAAACTTGCCACCAAAGAAACGGACTTGACCAATTTTTTGGAGAGGTGTTGTTACTGGCATAAAGATGGTTGCCGGAATCTTCATCTCGTTACAAGTGTAGGCAACCCCCTGAGCATGGTTTCCGGCTGATGCACAAACCACACCACGCGCCTTGTCCTCATCACTCAATTGATGGATAGCATAGTAGGCTCCACGCAATTTGAAAGAGCGTACCTTTTGCATATTTTCTTTTTTAATATAAATGGTCGCCCCGTATTTTTCAGATAGGTAGCGATCAAAATCTAGTGGTGTGCGTTCCACCACGTTTTTTAAGACTTCATTAGCCTTTACGATATCATTTGCAGTAATCATTGGCTCTCCTTTGACACAATATTCAAACCATTTCTATTGTATCACAATTTTCAGAAAAAATAGCAGCCAGTATAAAGAAAACTCCTTGTTTACACAAAGAGTTCTTCTTATTATTTATCAACTTTTTTTGACATCAAGAAGTTACGGAGAGCTGCAAGGGTTGCCGCACCTGCAAGGACAATAGCTGTAAGGATGGCTACAGCATGTTCTCCCCACTTGTGAGATTTTGCTGTTTTAGCAATTGTAGCCTTAAGGTCTTCAGTTGTTCCTTTTTCACCTGCTTGCGTCGTTGTCTTACTTGCAAGGTTAAGATCTTGACTACCACTGTAAGTGTTATCTGACGAAGCTGTATTGACAAGGTCTTGACGGCTACTGCGAGTATAGCTGACATTTGTTGTAATACTATCAATCATCTCAACAATATTTCTGATTGTTGTTGCATCGTACAAGCCACCCTCAGTATCTTTCAAGATAGATACTGCTAATTTTTCAATAGAAACTTCTGAAGAAGCTGCTACCATAGAGTGAGATTCTGAGCTTGCTGTTTCTGAATATCTTGCATAGTTGCTAAAGAGTGATGCTGCTTCTGTAATCGTTTCAGAAGTACTTGGTAAGGTTTCTGAGACGCGAGGAGCTACAGAGAGTCTATTCCAACTATTGATGTTTTCTGATAGTCCATCAAGGACGACTTCCTCTGATGTGCTTACTGTTTCTGAAATCGCCGAAGTCACTTCTGAAGTGCTCACTTGACTTTCTGATTCTGTCAATGAAACAGCTGGTTCTTCAACTACTTCTGATTCTGAAACGACTGTGCTGATTGAATTCTCTGATTCAGATGCTGAAGTCTCTGAAGTTGATGCTTCTGAGATAATATCAGTTTCTGAGACCTTCGATGATACTGTTGTGCTTTCTGATACTTCTGACGGAGCAACTGAGACAATTGTGCTTGTAGTTTCTGAAACAAGGCTAGTGCTTGCTTGACTCTCTGATTCTGTCAAAGAAGCCACTGGTTCAACTACTGCATGTGATTCTGAAATTGCTGTCGTCGTTGGAATTTCTGACTCTGAAGTTGATGCTTCTGAACTATTTTCAGTTTCTGATGCTTCCGATGATACTATTGCACTTTCTGATACTTCTGATGAGGCTGTTGAGGCAGCTGTGCTTGTAGCCTCTGAAGCTGGTGTAGTGATTGAATCTGACGCTACTGTACCTTGATCCGTATTAGATACTGAGTTGTCATCTTTCTTATCATGTGCGGTCTCTGACACAGCTATCGCCACTGGAACAGCTGCTGAGTTTACTAACTCGTCAACTGATGGTGCTGGTTTAGTTGTTTCATCGAGTTTAGGAGCTTCAACAGATGGTTTCTTATCAGTTGGAGCCTCTGAACCTTTGTTTACTGTTGAATTTTCTGATTTAGCTGTTTCTGAGCTTGCTTCAGATGTTACGGTATTATCTGCTTTCTTACCAGCTTGGTTAGTAACTGGTTTCAAGATAACTGGTTCTACCGGTGTTGCTGTTGTGTCTTCCTTGATATAGAGCATGTTCCAAAGAGTTAGTTTAGGAACTGAAATGACAAGCACTGGTTGACCATTTTCATCTGTTTCAAGACTTGCTTGTGCCTTCTTCATGCTTGAAGTTGCCCAATCATCTGGTGACGTCACATAGACTTGATTGGCAATTTTAGCAGCTTCTTGAGCTGTTTTACCTGCTAGGCTAAGACGAACTGTGAGATTTTCTTGTGCGTCCGGTGTTTTATTGTCCGCATAACCCTCTTCATTATGCCAGCCCGCATTGATGCCCATCATATTAATCATTTGAACAGTTGAGAAACCTTTTCCTGATTTAGCAAATGTCCAAACTTGATCTCCTGTCACACCAAGAGCATCTTTAGAAAGGATTTCACCAGAAGCATTCTTGGTAGATACGGACTGAGTGCTGTTTGTCACACCCTCACCACGGAGAAGATTTTCATAAGCAGTGATAAACTGTTGGTAATTGTAAAGCTTACGAATAGTGTCCTTAGCTACACTGAGGTATTGCGTTGGGTAATAGGCACTTTGAAGAACGTTAAGGGCTGCATTAGCATTGGCAAGGGCTGCAATGGACATGTGATAGCCACCGGCTGCAGCTACTGTCGCATCTACGAGAAGTGTCGCGTCAGCTTGCAATGGTTTACCAGCAAGGGCATCTTTACCCGCACCGTTAGTTGCTTTTCCGCCAGGAACAGTATAGTCAATACCTGGTTCTTCCATGTAGGCACCAACGATAAGTGATTTACCAGTTTTATTGCGTACCATATCGATACGTGCTTTCAAATCACCATAGGCAACCTGCATACGTCCTGGAATAACTGAACCACCATTTGTCCAAAGCTCATTATAAACAACATCTTGACGTGCCTTGGCTAGTTTATCATCATTACCACCATTAACATCATTGATTGTGATGTAGTACTTTTCACCGATGAGGTCCTTCATGGCATTAATAAATGACGCATATGAATCAGACATCATGTGTGAGTCAGCCTCGTCTGTACTGTTACGGTGCTCATAATCAGTCACACGGTTGTCACCAATTGTATCACCTTGCCAACCATCGAATCCCATACGATCCATAGCTGATTTCATGACACCTGCGATGTATTTTTGCCAATCTGGATTCGCCGGATCATAGTAAACTTGAGTTGGGTTATCACCGATAGTGTAAGTCATCGGTTCACCCTTCTTACCAAAGCTATCGTAGAAGTTATAAGCCAAAGCAGCAAGTGGAAGGGCCGGATTCTTTGGATTTGAATCTGCTGAAATCATGTTATAAAGCATGGCAACAGCACCTGAATTATGAACTTGATCAACCAATTCTTTAACAGCCTTAGTGTCAACTTGAGTGTGACTCCAGGTATTCCATTTTTGAACAAAGCTATCGACACCCTCTGGGAAAGGATCTGTAGCTTCATTATAAGCATCATAGAAGAAATATGAATTGATATTCATAGACTTCATGAGCTCAAGCTCTTTACGGTAGGCTTCAAGATTTTTAACAAGAATACTGTTTTGATTAGTTGGCGAACCTGCTACGATACCGTAACGTGGGAAAACTGTCCAATCATCTTCAACAGACAAGCCAGCACGCTTGCTTGACAAAGTACTACCTGATTTATCGTTGACACTGATTGTCACCAAGTAACCTGTATTGTTTGTCAACCACTCTGACGCTACTATCAAGTTTGAAACCTTAGCTGAGGTTCCTGCCGCTAGCGTAAGGTCAACGTTATCTTGACCGATGATCTCTGAAGCATGTTGAAGTGTCAAGTTGACAGTCATCGTCTTAGTTTCTGCTGTTGGATTAGACACAACAACAGAATAGTTAATATCACCATCTGTCTTGCTATAAGCAGCTTTTGTTGTTTCTGGATCTGTCAAGTAAGCATCACCATTTAAGTTTTGCTCTGTCACTTCTGTAACTGGTGTCACTTGAGCAGTTGAATGGCGTCCTGCTTCAGTAGCATTATCAGATGATGATGTGATGGTTTCCACAGCAGCTGACTCAGGATCTAGTGCTTCACTGGCTACAAGCATTTCTGAGCTAGCACTCTCTGCTGACACAGCTTGTGAAAATATTGTAGAAGCTGTTGCTGTTGTTGCAGTATCTGTCGCAACAGCGGCAGATGATGGACCTACTTCTGTTGTCGCAACTGGAGCAACTGCCTCCGTTGGTACCACCACCAAGTTATCTGCTTCAGTTGTAATGACTGGTTTTGTTGCTTCTGAACTGACCATGCTATCTGCCTTGGCGACCTGATTCATCCCTAGGACACCGCCGGCTACAAACAACCCTGATAATAATTTAGTTGACGCTACTTTCTTTGACATATCTCTCTATCCCTCTAAAAAAAGTTTAAATCACCTCGGCGTTTCAAATTATCACTATTGGTATTTGCATGCTGTGAACTCGAGTTATTTTTTAGTTTCATAAAAATCGCTTGGTGTTTCTTATGAAACTAATGTTAACTTAATCTTTTTTGTAAGACAAGGGAATTTCCGGCAATCCTCGTAAACGGTAATTTTTTCATCATGAATGGTCAGATTTTTTCAGAAATTTGAGAAAAACATTTTCTAATTTCATTAAATATTCACTTGGTTAAGCCTACTTAAAATAACAAAAATAAATCCCAAATAATGAAAATCGAGCACCTAAATTGCCCATACGATGAGAGTAAAAAAAACCACCTCTCACACAAGGCGAGAAATGGTTTGTTTATCGATTTTTAGTATCTAAAATAATGGTCACAGGTCCGTCATTGACCAGACTAACCTGCATATCTGCACCAAAGCGTCCTCTTTCTACAGGAACATGAGCTGACAAGGATTGGTTGAAATCGTCATAGAACTGGCTAGCCATGTCAGGCTTTGCAGCTCCCGTAAATGCTGGTCTATTCCCTTTTTTCGTATCTGCAAAAAGCGTAAACTGAGAAATCGACAAAATCTGGCCATCAATATCCTTAACAGAAAGATTCATCTTGCCATCTTCATCTGAAAAAATACGCATATTGACAATCTTACGAACTGCATACTCTAGGTCCTCTTTGGTATCCTCTGGACCAACTCCGACCAAGAGTAAGAGCCCCTGTTTAATGGCACCAACCGTAGAATCCTCAATAACCACAGAGGCACTTTGCACGCGCTGAATCACAATCTTCATCGCAGTAACTCCTTAACCATTTGTACGTTTAACGCTATAAACGTCTGGGATAATTTTAATCTTATCCACTAGACCGGTCAATTCAATAAGGTTTGCAATTTCAAAGCTAACGTGAATATTGGCAAACTTCATGTCCTTAGTCGGTTGCGCATTGACCGTAGCGATGCTCTTGGTCGTATTTGACAAGATTTGAAGAACATCATTCAACAGACCAGAACGGTTAAGGCCATAGATGTCAATCTCTGCCAAATAAGATTTATTGGCATTACGTTCATCCCACTCCACTTCGATTAAACGTTGTTCATAACCTTCTTGACTCTTGATATTATTACAATCTGAACGGTGAATAGCGATACCACGACCCTTGGTAATGTAACCTTCAATCTCATCTCCAGGAACTGGGTTACAGCACTTAGCGATACGCATGAGGAGACCTGAAGCACCTTGAATGATAACGCCATTTTCACTCTTAACCTTAAGAACTTCTTTCTTCTCAGTCTTAACCTCGCCACCGTTCATTAGCTCTTCAGCTTCAGCTTTTGCCTTAGCACGCTCTTCCTCACGGCGTTCTTTTTCTGTCAGACGATTGAAAACAGCAGCAGCACTAATTTCGCCAAAGCCAACAGCGGCATAGAGAGCCTCTTCACTACGCACACTCATACGAGGGAGAATTTCCTCAATATGTTTCTTGTCTAGGTACTTATTGGCAATATAGCCATGCTCTTGGAAGTAGGCAATCAAAAGCTCACGACCCTTGGTGATAGAAGCTTCCTTATCCTGATTCTTAAAGAATTGTCGAATTTTATTTCTGGCCTTGGTTGTCTTGACCATCTTAATCCAGTCACGACTAGGACCAAAAGAATTGGCATTAGTGACAATCTCAACCACATCACCTGTCTTAAGTTTGGCAGTCAAGGGAACCATACGGCCATTAACCTTAGCACCTGTAGCCTTCTCTCCAACTTGGGTATGGATAGCATAGGCAAAGTCAATAGGTCCTGAATCTTTAGGCAATTCCTGAACAGCACCATTTGGCGTAAAGACATAAATACGCTCTGAGAAGATATCCTCTTTAACAGAGTCTACAAATCCCATAGCATCACCATTTGAGGCATCTTGAAGTTCAACAAGATCTTTAATCCAGTTCATTCCCAAAGCGGACTCTTTTGAATCTACCTTGCCCTTAATCCCTTTCTTGTAAGCCCAGTGAGCTGCAACCCCGTATTCGGCAACTTGGTGCATTTCCTTGGTACGGATTTGGATTTCAATAGGTCCTTTTGGTCCATAAACCGTTGTATGGATAGACTGGTAACCATTGGATTTAGGATTGGCAATATAGTCTTTGAAACGGCCAGGCATCGGACGCCAGAGCTCATGAATATATCCCAACATGGCATAAACATCACTGTGCGTCTCCATAACACAACGGATGGCAATCAAATCATAAATTTGATCGAAGCGCTTTTTCTTGTCGCGCATCTTACGATAAATAGAGTAGATATGCTTTGGACGACCATAAACATCACCAACAAGTCCTTGTTCAGCTGTGTAGGTCTTAATTTTATCGACAATCTCGTCCACAAGTTCCTCACGCTCACGACGTTTTTCCTTCATCATGTGAGAAATCTTGTAGAATTCCACCTCATTAAGGTAACGGAAGGACATATCTTCCAATTCCCATTTGATACGACTGATACCCAGACGGTGAGCCAAAGGAGCATAGATTTCCATGGTTTCACGAGAAATGCGCTCTTGCTTATCCTTGCGAAGATGCTTTAGGGTACGCATATTGTGTAAACGGTCGGCCAATTTAACCAAGATGACACGGATATCCTTAGACATGGCCATAAGCATCTTACGGTGGTTTTCAGCCAACTGCTCCTCGTGGGACTTGTACTCAACCTTACCAAGCTTAGTAACACCGTCTACGATATTTCGTACATCCGTACCAAAATCCGTTTCCAAATCATCGAGCGTTTTTTCGGTGTCTTCAACGACATCGTGTAAGAAACCACAGGCTACTGTCACTGCATCAAGATGAAGGTCTGCCAGGATACCTGCCACTTGAATAGGGTGAATAATATAAGGTTCTCCTGACTGACGAGATTGCCCACTATGAGCATCTGTCGCATAATGCCAGGCTTTTTCAACTAATTTCAAATCATCTGCTGACATGTAGGCCGAGCAAATGTCTAAAATTTCTTCTCCTGTTACATTTTTATCTTTAGCCATGATTTCTTCCTTCGCTTCTTTATAATAACCTTTATTTTATCACTTTTACAAGTAAAGAAAAAGAGCTAGATAGGCAATTCTTAATCACAAGGAGCTAACTTGAAAAGCACAACATCTTGTGTTAGAATGATTGAGCAAACACAAGATATAGATAGAAAGAGGACGCTTATGTCTCAACTTACCCTCGTTTATATTAGTCTAAGTGGCAATACCCAAAGCTTTGTCAAACGTATGTCTGACTACCTATCCCTCAACCACGGGATTGAATGTCGCCAAATCAATATTAAAGAGCTTAATCATGAAACCTTCCAAGTAGATGAACCCTTTGTCGCACTCTTGCCAACCTACCTTGAAGGTGGAAATGGCGTGGACAATGGAGATGTCGAAATCCTAACCAATCCACTGGGAGATTTTATCGCAGCCCATGATAACCACAAACGTTGCTTTGGTATCATCGGTTCTGGTAACCGTAACTTCAATAACCAGTACTGCCTAACCGCCAAACAATACAGTCAACGTTTTGGCTTCCCTATGTTGGGAGACTTTGAGCTTCGTGGCACACAGTCTGATATCGAACGTCTGGCACCTATTATTCTAGAAGCACAAAAGAACTTTAACCAACGCTAAAACTACAGCAAAAAAGCCCCTGACAGGGGCTTTTTCCTTTGCTTAATTTTTTTCGTGTTTTTTGATTCCAAAGAATCCAGCCAAGGTCATAAGAACCATACCAGCTAAAGTTGCTGACATAGATTCGTCTGAACCAGTGTTTGGCAAGGCCTTAACTGAACTTGAACCTTGAGTTTCTTGCACTTGATCTTGAGGTAAGATAACGACTTGAGCGTTTGACAATTGGATAGCTGAAGCAGGTTTAGCCATGCTAGCAACTGCAGTAGCATTTGGTTTCACATGCTTAGTTTGGTCTGCCATCTCAACACCTTTTGGTGACTTCTCAGATTCTTTCTTAGTCGTATCCTCAACTTGATTTGCCTTTTCCTTAACAACAAAGCGGTACTCTGCAAATCCTGCTTGTGTTGATGGTCCTACATAACTAATGGCATCCTGACCAGCAAGGTGGGCACGTGCATTGTCAGATGAGGCAAAACGGATATCTGCATTCGTAATATTAGGAACGAAACTCCAATTTCCATCAGCCGTTGGGTTAATCGTTTTCTCACTAACGATATAATCAATGATTGCCTGACGATTCTCAAGATTGAGGAGACGTTTTTCTGCAGCATCCTTAACACCAGGGAAGTTACCAGTCGCACGATAGTTGTTAGTCACGACAAGGAAAGTCTGATTCAAATCAATGGGTTTACCTTGATAAGTCAAGTCACGAACACGACTAGCATCTGGGTTAACCAACTTACCTTCACGATCGTATTTGTTAGGTTGTGTCAAATCAAACTTATAAGTCAACCCATCAATCACATCGTAATTGTATGAGCGATAGCTACTATTAATGAGTTGTTGTGGCTCTTTGCTATTAGGATCAATTTGATTGAACTGTCCTGCAGACATTTCCAACCATTCTTTTATTTGTGCACCAGTCACCTTGAGTAGGGCAGTAACATTGTCGTAGAGGTAGAGGTCCGCGACATTCTTAATGGCTAATGGTCCTGCTGGAATATCGGTATAGTAGGTCGCATCCCCACGAGTCCCCGCCTTGAAAGGTGCTGCAGCTGAGAGGAGTGGAAGATTCGCATCTGCTGTTCCCGCTACTTGTTTTTTAGCATACCATAGTTGTGCATTATTAACGATTTGAATAGATGGATCGTCCTGAACCTGAGCAAAATAGCTAGTAATTGGTGCAGTAGTCTCACCAACTTCCTTACGAACATAGTTGATTGTTCCATTATGGTCATGAGCAGCCATATTAATTAAGTCCTTGTCCGCAACATCTGACTTAGTATCAATCTTTTCAAGCTTGGCCTTACTGTTAACAACTTTCCATTTACCATCCGTGTAAGTCAATTTGACATCCATGATGCCTAGATGATCTCCGAATTTACCAGCCATAACCACAGGTTTCCCATTGATGAGACCATTGACATCATCTACACCAGGGTATTTCGCATAAAAACTTGTACCATCTCCATTTGGGAAATCCGCATGAGAATGCCCTGTCGCAACAGCATCAACACCTTCGATACCAGCAATTTGGTAACCTTCATTTTCCTCATTCTTAGTGTATTCATTGTCACCAATACCAGAGTGAGCAGCAACAAGGATAAAGTCAGCTCCTGCAGCCTTCATCTTAGGAACGATAGCCTTAACAGCCTCCATTGGATCATCCACAGTTACCTTACCTTCAAGGTTGGCCTTATCCCAAACCAAAATCTGTGTTGGAAGGACACCTGTAATACCGATTTTTAGCGTTACCTGTTTGCCATCTGTATCAGTAAAGGTCTTGTTAACAATCTTATAAGGGTTGTAATAGTAGTCACCTGTCTGAGCATTACGCACATTGGCATTGATAATGTTAATCTTAGCAGCCTTAACCATACGATCCAAAAATTCTAGACCATAGTTAAACTCGTGGTTTCCAAGTGTTTCGGCATCGTAGCCCAGCATCTCAAAGGCCTTGTACATAGGGTGAGTCTCACCTTGGGCAACAGGGTCAATCAAAGCCTTATAAGTCCCAAAAGGAGTTCCCTGAATCGTATCCCCACTGTCCACTAAGACCGTATTGGGATTAGTTTCACGGGCTTTTTTGATAAGAACAGCAGTTTTAGACAAACCAACTGTTTGAGACGGCTTATCTTGATAATAATCATAGTTAACCAAGTTGGTATGAAGATCTGTTGTTGACAAAATCTGCATATCAACGGTCTGCCCCTCATGAGCAGGCTCTGTAACAGTTTCAGCCTGTACTGGCACTGCCGGTGTCACCTGATTGGCATTCGTCAAAACAGCACTGGCTTCTTGACTTGCTTGGGCCGTTGAGGTATTAGCTGATGGCTCTGCAGACGCATTTGTCGCTACTGCTGTTGCTGTAGTAGAAACAGTTTCTGTTCCTCCTTGAACAGCTGTTCCCGAAGTTCCTTGTCCAGATACGGCAACAGTCCCACTATCTGTCACAGTTTCAGTTGAAGTAGTTGGTACTGGTGCGGTTGCCTCATCAGCATGACCTAGGACTTGTGGCACAGTCAAGAGAGCAAAAAGGCCCAAAACCACAGCAGATTGAGTCACATAACGATTCGTTTTCATTAAAAATCTTCCCCTTTTATAAAGATAGTACAATTATATTAAATCTAAATAAGATTATCAACTTTTTTAGAAATGCTCAATTTGTCATACAAAACTAATGGCACGATGCAATCTTAGCTTAAAAGTGTCAAATACAAAAAAAGTTGGAACAAGGCCAACTTTCTCTTACTTATTCAATTCCAAGGCATAACTGACACTACTCAAAGCGTAGAGAGGAGCGGTTTCCGTCCGCATAATGCGCGGTCCAAGGCCAATTTTAACACCGCCAGCTTCTTCAAAGGCATCAATCTCAGACGGAGAGATACCACCTTCTGGTCCAAAGATAAAGAGAATTTTCTGACCACTCTCTACCTGAGCCAACTCACGAGCTAGAGTAGCCAACTCACCTGCTTTGGCTGTTTCCTCATAGGCGATAAAAATCTTATCAAAATTATCTAATTCTGATAGAAATTCCCCTTTTTTCTCGAACAATCTGACTTCTGGAACACGATTACGCTTAGATTGTTCTGCAGCTCCTAGACCAATCTTGGCAAGTTTATCTTCCTTCTTGGCTAGCTTCTTACCATACCACTTAACCACAGACCAGTCGGCAGGGAAGGCCCAAATAGCCTGAGCTCCAAGCTCTGTTGCCTTTTGTGTCACCAACTCCAGTTTATCTCCCTTGGGAAAACCTGAGGCAATGGTTACAGAAACAGGCATCTCGACATTATCAGTTAAATCTTCAATCACTTCAAAGACGTGATTCTCACGGTCAGTCACACGCGCAAGACGCTTGATACCATCTTCAAAAACCAAGACAACCTGATCATCCTCTGTCAAACGCATAACGTTAAACATATGCTTCACAGTATCCTTATCCTTGATGATTACTGGATTTTCAACCTTCCCCTTTATAAAATACTGTTGCATTTAGCCTCCAATCACACCTGAAATATCATCTGTCTTCTTGAAGACACAAGCATTCCACTCTCCCTGAACCATGTGAGTTTCTAGGAAGAAACCTGCTTTCTCAGCCGATTCACGCACCATATCCCATTTTTCAGAGATAATGCCTGACATAATCAAGTAACCTTCATCCTTAACCAAACGGTAGGCATCTTCTGTCAGATGAATGAGAATGTCCGCCAAAATATTAGCCACGATAACATCAGCTTCTTGCGTCACACCCTTCAAAAGATCTCCCGCAGCAACGTGGATATTTTCCATATCAGGATTCATATCAATATTTTCCTGTGCCACTCGAACCGCCACATCATCAAGGTCATAAGCGTAGATTTCCTTGGCACCAAGCAGAGAGCTAGCAATCGAGAGGACTCCTGAACCAGTCCCCACATCAATCACCGTCTCACCACCACGAAGCACCTGCTCCAAGGCAAAGAGGCTCATCTTAGTCGTTGGATGTGTTCCTGTCCCAAAGGCCATACCAGGATCTAGCTTGATAATCTTCTCACCTACTGATGCCTCATAATCCGTCCATGACGGTACGATAGTCAAATCATGGGTAATGCGAGCTGGTTCATAGTACTTCTTCCAATTCTCAGCCCAATCCTCTTCAACCAATTCTTGAGTAGCCAAGTGAATATCTCCTGTTTCAAGACCAAAATCCGTTAACTCAGCCAAACGCTCATTAACCTGCTTGGTAATGGCCTCGATATCTGCTGATTCCGGATAATAAGCCGTAATTTTAACCGTCTCTACCTGCTCAACCTCAGGATAAAGTTCCCCAAAACGGTCCGCATTTTCCAAATAATCTGCACTATCATCAATAGCCACACCTTGGCTCCCAGACTCAATTAAAATATTAGAAGCCGCTTCTTCGACCTCGCGATTAACTTCAATCGTTAATTCTTGCCATTTGTCCATTTATTTCTCCTTAATAATATATCATTTCTTCTAATTCTTTTAAGGTCTTGCCATCTTTATCTTTCCAATCCATTCGACCGTTCGTATTCATTCCTAAGACAAATGCTGCTGCATAAGAGGGACTAGAGAAAAGCTGTTTTTCTTGTAAGATACCATCTTTAATTACATTTTCTTTGATTAATTCCTTACGCAATTCCTTCAGGCTGGTAGGTATTGCTGGTGAATCTATCATCTCAACTTGACTACCTTCTAAAACAACAAAACCTTCTGTTGTTCTCTCACATTTCGCCTCAATAATTTGATTTGATTTCTTCATTTTTCTCTTCAAGTACAAATACTGCTCTGCATCATTGCGAGTTTGCTGATCTACATTCGTTGTCATAGGAATAAAAACTCGATACCCCAATGTCCCAACAATCATTAAAACATTTTCAACTACTTCATCCAGTTCAGATTGTTTTTCTTCCGTCACATTCCCAGGATTTGGCTCATTACCATTTTTTACAATGTAACGCCCTGACTCTTTTGCTAACTGAGTAAATTTATTCTCCAAGTAGCTAATCTCTGTGGGGCCAAAGGAATTATTCTGTGTCGTTAAAATTATGACATCATTAAAATAATCTGCATGACTATCACGAGTATGCTCCTGCACACGCAAAAGCACCCCTTCACCATTCTTCCTATTCGTTGCCTGGCCAATGTAAGTAACATTCTTTTGTTTATCTTCATCACGTCCAAATAAGAAATAAATACCAGTTTGTTTCAATTCATCACGTGATTTTAGATCAGCCAATTGAATTCGAGAAATTTTATAAATCACACCAGTCCAATTGGATAAGGTACATTTGATTTTCCCCGTTACTTCACCATCCATAAGAAACATGTTAATGTTTTTACCACGCTTCATAATTTAATACCTCTCCACATAATCACGTACTCGTTCCTGCAACTGGGGAATGACTCCTTCTGCTTTTATAAAATCCTCTATAGGCATTAGTTTAAATTCCTGTCCCTCGTCACCAAAACGAATCTCACGATACTGCTCTTGGCTAATTTGACCAACCACAAAAACAGCTGACCTATCTTTATCCAACATACTAGGATAGATTTTCGACCAAATAATAGATTCCTCTTTCAAAGTCAAGCCCAGCTCCTCCCAGACCTCACGTTGAAGACATTCAAGAGGCGTTTCTTGACCTTCTCTTCCACCACCTGGCAACTCCCATGTATTTGGCCAAGGAATATCTGGTTTATTATCTCTGAGAATGACTAAAATACTTTGCTCTACGAGTAAGGCAGCTTTAACACCTGTAAAATCGAACTGATCTTTTAAATAAGTATCCATCCCTTTTCGCTCCCTTTAATACCTTGGATAAGCAAAAAATTCCTTCTCTTCAAGTTGAGCTTTCCCTTTTTCGAAAGCTTCTTTGTCCCAAACCAAACCGAATTCCTCAGGTCCATCATCAGATAGAAAATCCATCAAGTCACTCAATCCTTCTGTTGCCACCTCATTCAAGGTCTCCGCAAAATAGGACAAAAACTCACGAGATAGACCTTTCTTAGGTTCATATGGAATTGTCACTAGGTAGTCCTCTTCATCAAAACGTGATTTTGCTGGATTATAAAAGAGCACGTAATCCTCAAAAATGACATCTTCATCAGACACTTCACCCTTAGCATCAATAGTCTCCACATTACTACTGTTTTGCGCTTCTAGGATGAACGTTACTTCCACAGCATGATTCTTTTTATCCCAGTCCATCGCAAAATCATAGTCCAGGTGCTTATCCAGTTCTTCTTCTAATACTGACAAAAAGCCGAATTTAGCCATTTGTTTTCCTCGTTCTTTCTTATTATTCCCTTTATTTTAGCATAAAAGGAGCCAATAAAAAACAGAGTAGGCTATCCCACTCTGTCTTAGATAATTATTTAGCATTTTCAACCGCTGCTGTCACAAAGGCACTGTAAAGTTCTTCCGCATGATTTGGACGGCTATGGTATTCTGGGTGGTATTGTGCTGCCACAAAGAATTTCTTGTCTGGGAGCTCCACCACTTCCATCAAACGATTATCTGGTGACACACCTGAGAAGACAAAGCCTTCAGCCTCAAACTGTTCACGGAACTTGGTATTAAACTCATAACGGTGACGGTGACGACGTTGAACAACTTCCTGGTTGCCATAAGCGGCAGCTGCCTTAGAACCTGGTTTCAACTTACATGGGTAAAGACCAAGACGAAGAGTACCACCCATGTCTTCAATGTCAATTTGATCACGCATAATATCGATAATTGGATATTTTGTGTTTGGATCAAGCTCAGCTGAATTAGCGCCATCCAAGTGAAGAACGTGGCGAGCAAACTCAATACATGTCAATTGCATACCGAGACAGACACCTAACATTGGCACATCATTTTCACGTGCATAACGAATAGCTTGAATCTTACCTTCAGTACCACGTTGACCGAAACCACCAGGAACAATAATACCATCAGCATCAGCCAAACGAGAGGCAACATTTTCAGCAGTCAAATCATTAGCATTGACCCAGTCAATATCAATAGCAGTATCATTTGCCAAACCAGAGTGTTTAAGTGCTTCAACCACTGACAAGTAAGCATCGTGAAGCTCCACATACTTACCGACAAGGGCAATCTTAGTTGTCTTCTTAAGATTAAGTACCTTATCAACCATAGCAGACCATTCTGTCATATCTGCAGCTGGAGCATCTAGTTTCAAATGATCACAAACGATTTGATCCATACCTTGAGCCTGCATATTAAGTGGCACTTGATAGATATGTTCCACGTCGAGTGATTCGATAACAGCCTCAGGTGCAACATCACAGAACTGAGCCAATTTATTCTTAATTCCTTGACCAGCAGGTTGTTCTGTACGAATAACCAACATATTTGGTTGGATACCCAAACCACGCAATTCCTTAACAGAGTGTTGCGTTGGTTTTGTCTTCATTTCACCAGCAGCCTTCAAATAAGGAAGAAGCGTTGTGTGGATATACATAACATTATCAGAACCCACATCAGCCTTCATTTGACGAAGAGCTTCAAGGAATGGAAGACTTTCAATATCCCCAACCGTACCACCAACTTCAGTGATAATGACATCTGAATCAGTCGTTGTCGCTGCACGCTTAATCTTGTCTTTCAAAGCATCGGTGATATGCGGAATCACCTGAACAGTCGCACCAAGATACTCCCCTTTACGTTCCTTACGCAAAACTTCGCTGTAAATCTTACCAGTAGTCACGTTAGAGTATTTATTAAGATTGATATCAATAAAACGTTCGTAGTGACCAAGGTCAAGGTCAGTTTCAGCACCATCATCAGTGACATAAACTTCACCGTGTTGGTAAGGACTCATTGTCCCTGGGTCAATATTGATGTAAGGATCGAATTTTTGAATCGTAACCTTAAGACCACGGTTCTTAAGCAAACGTCCAAGACTTGCAGCTACAATCCCTTTACCAATTGAAGATACCACACCACCAGTGACGAAAATATATTTTGTCATGTTAACTCCTTATAATATTATTCAAAACAACTACAGATAGTAGATTGATTACCCACTCAAATAATCACGACAGCCCTTTCCTAGTACCTGATTGGAGCAGTACAAAGTACCTCACCTTAGACAAGTCCAGTAAATGACTAAAAACAAAAATGACCCCCAAGAGTTTCACTCTGGGAGCCTTAATCATGACCTCTTCAAAAGAGGTGCCCGATAAATAGTCTAAACTATCCAAGACCATTTGTCAATGAAAACTTAGTCGTTTGACTCATCCTCATAGTCATCGTCATCATCTTCTTCTGACAACTCAACATCATCCAAATCATCATCTGGAATAATTTCATTCAACTCAGAGTCATAAGATTCCACTTCGGCTTTCTCATCATCTTCGCTATCGTCGTCATATTCAAGACTATCAGAATCAGGTGTGAAGTTTTCGTCTTCTGGATCATCGTCATTATAATCGATGGCATCTTCATCACCATCCATGAAGGCATTAACTTTCTTGTTCTTACGTTTTGGTGCATTTTCATCAGTATCTTCCAATGTGATGACCTCTTCATCGATTTCATCAATTGCATACCATGAACGCAAGCCCCATTTGTTATCACCTAGTGGAATGAAACTTCCATCCGTATTCAAATCTGAATAAAAGAATGGCAAAGCATTGCGGATATCAGCATCCGATTTTTCTAAGTAATTTTGAATTTCATTGACCAAATCATTGAAATACATTTCATTATCACGACCACGTGTTTCTAAGATAGCACGGGCCACTTCAATCATTGATAATTCACTTTTTTCTTGTCCAGCAAATACGTCTAGTTCCAAAGTGGTTCTCCTTCATTCTTACTCAAGCTAGTTTCCATCAGAAATAGCTCAGCAATCAATTTTTCGCTACCTTTTATTTTACGCTAAAAAGAGTCAATAGTCAAAGCATTTATAGAAGAAAAAATCAAGTCTCAACAGAAACTTGATTTTAGTCATATTATTTAACTTTTGCTGTGCTTGTGATAACTTCAACAGCTTTCTTCATAGTGATATCGTGTTTAAGCATTTCAGGTGAAAGAAGTGCAGAAACTTGTGATACTTCCATGTTGTACTCAGCTGCAAGATCATTGATTTCTTTTTGGATTTCTTCTTCTGTAGCGTCGAATCCTTCAGCAGCAGCAACAGCTTCGATAACAAGGTTAGTTTTCACACGTTTGTCAGCGTCAGCTTCATATTGTTTGTGAAGATCTTCTTGAGTTGTACCAGTGATTTGGAAGTACATTTCAGGAGAGATACCTTGACGTTGCATGTTACCCATGAATTCGTTCATAGCACGGTGAACTTCGTCTTCAACCATTTCTGCTGGCAATTCAACGATTTCAGCGTTTTCAACAGCCAAATCAAGTGCAGCACCTTCAACAGCGTCATCAAATGCGATTTCTTTAGCTGCTTCAAGTTCCTTACGGTATTTAGCTTTCAACTCGTCAAGAGTTTCAACTTCATCGTCAAGATCTTTAGCCAACTCATCATCAAGAGCTGGAACTTCTTTAGCTTTAACTTCGTTAACTTTAGTAACAAATACAGCAGCTTTACCTGCAAGGTCAGCAGCTTGATAGTCTTCTGGGAAAGTTACTTTAACTTCTACTTCATCACCAGCTTTTGCTCCAACCAATTGGTCTTCGAAACCTGGGATAAATTGACCTGAACCAAGTTCAAGAGAGTGGTTTTCACCTTTACCACCATCAAATTCAACACCGTCTACTGAACCAACAAAGTCGATAACAACAGTGTCGCCATTTTCAGCTGCACCTTCTTTAACAACCAATTCAGCCAAGTTTTTGCGTTCGTTTTCAAGCTTAGCATCAACTTCTTCATCAGTAACTTCTTTAGAAGCTTCAACTGAAACTTCAAGATCTTTATATGCACCAAGTTTTACTTCAGGTTTTGTAACAACTTCTGCAGTAAGTGTCCAATCTTGACCTTTTTCAATTGATTTTACATCAATTTTTGGTTGTGCAACAACATCAAGACCAAGTTCAGCAATCGCTGCTTCATAAGCTGCTGGAAGAATTGCATTCAAAGCATCGTCGTAAAGAGCTTCTTCACCAAATTTTTGGTTAAATACGGCACGAGGCATGTGTCCTTTACGGAAGCCTGGAGCGTTCAAATTCTTTTTAACCTTGTTAAATGCTTGATCCAAAGCTGGTTGAATTTTATCTTGACCGATAGTGAATGTCACCACACCACGGTTAGTGGCTGTGTTTTCAAATGATACAGACATGTAGTCATTCTCCTTAAAATTTTTTATAGATACAGTTTAGTTTACCATATTTCAAAGCCTTTTAAAAGTTTTTTTATCCAATTTAATCACAAGAAAATCGTTAGAAACTGCTACTTTATCAAAATTTTGATAAACTAGATCTATGAATATTTTACAAAGATACATCCAACAATTTAATTTTGAAGAGACCCTAATGGTACTCATTACGAAAGGGATTAAACTCCTTATTCTCCTCATCATCTTTCTTCTTAGTAAGAAGATTATCAACTTCCTTTTTAAACATACAGTGGGACGCTCTCTAGCTTGGACAATTCAAACACCTGCTCGACAAAAAACCATTGAACGATTACTACACAATTGCATGAACTACGTGCTATACTTCTTCCTTATTTACTGTCTTCTTAGTATCCTTGGGGTCCCAGTATCTAGCCTCCTTGCTGGGGCAGGACTTGCTGGAGTTGCTCTTGGTCTAGGAGCTCAGGGCTTCCTATCTGATGTCGTTAATGGTTTTTTCATATTGTTAGAAAACCAATTTGAAGTCGGTGACGCAGTTGAAGTAGGAGCCGTTACAGGCCTTGTTTCAACCGTAGGTATTCGAACTACTCAAATTCGAGGATTTGATGGAACCCTCCATTTTATACCTAACAGAAATATCACAATTGTATCCAACAAATCTCGAGGGGACATGAGAGCTCAAATTGATATCCCAGTCTATCCGTCAACCGATATCAATAAAGTGACAAGCATCATACAAGAAGTAAATCGAGAAAACATTGAAAACTATCCTCAAATCTGTGGAGCTCCAAATATCATTGGATTAAGCACAACTCCTTCTGGACAACTAGTATTTCGTATTGATATTTTTACGAAAAATGGACAACAAACTCATATCTATGCTGATTTCTTAAAACTTTACCAAGAAGCTCTAATCAAAGAAAACATTGAACTTCCAAGATTCATTGGAAACCCAATAGCAGTAAAATAAATTCTTTACACTACATTAAAAACACTTCAAAAGATAGATAACAGAAATCTACTTTCGAAGTGTTTTTTATGACTTTTACTCAATAATACTAGACTAGAATCTATATTCAAAATTAATCTTCTTCATTATAAGGATCAAAATCTACCATCCAAAATTTTAACTCCCTGATCATCTTTTTTCGACCTCTAAAACATTCTCCAGCTAGCAGACGGTCTAACTTAGTAGCATCTTCCGAAGACAACTGATTACGGAAAGCATTAAGCTGCTCATCATAAACAAGCCTATCTACCGCATCTAACTCTTTATTCGGAAGACAAAAAGCAATATCTGAAATTTCGATATAACATTGTCTATTAGCTTGTCGTTTTACAGACTCCTGTCTTCTAACCTCATCATTCAACCTATTCCTAAACTTAGTTTTGAAATAACGTCGAAGCTTATCATCATCAGACGCTAACTCAGGAAACTTTTTTAAAAGCTGATAAAGTGTCATCATTGCTTCCTGCTCCATATCAGCTTGGTCCCAAAGTTGGATGAAATATTGTCTACTAGCCTTAAGTACAATCGGCCTTACAACTTCATATGCGTGAACAAAAACTTCTTGTTCCATTAAACCTCCTATAAATAGATAAAATATTTGTAATTAAAATAATTACGAAATCTATTATAAGAGATACATAAGAAATAAAATAGAGACATATATGTCACTATAAAAATGGTAGACTCTATAATTTCTGTAGTGGGTAAAAACCACTGTAGAGATTATAGAGCTTTTTGAGTATACACAAAAAGTCCCATAAGAACTATAATGAAAAGCGACCAAACCATCATTAGGAAGAACTCATGAGACTTATTAAGAATACCACAGAATTAATCGGAATTAAAGAGTAAAATATTAAGGTTTCCCTTGTTTTTGAAACTGTCACTCATATCCAGATTTAAACAAAACTAGATTACCCTATACCACTATATCCACTCTAGATATTAGCTTTTCGTCACTCACTACGGTTGACAAACAGATCAGTCAAAACCACCCGTGAGAACCGGTGGCTTGCTCTTCGGCTAAAAGCCTCTGTTACCGGCCGAGGCCTAAAGGCCTACCGAATGGTTTCCCTTCAGCACTACCTTTTGTAATTGATTACGAATATATTCTTCAAGTCACTTCTGATTTCGCCCAACCGTATCAACATAAAACCCTCGAAACCAAAATTTGCGATTTCCAGATTTATACTTTAAATTAGCGTGTCGATCAAATATCATTAAGCTACTTTTACCCTTTAAATATCCCATAAATGAGGAAATACTTAGTTTCGGTGGTATACTCACCAATTAGGGGGACTTTTTTGATACATCGCTAAAAGCTTTTCGGAACCACTAGCACAGCTAGTGGTTTTCGTAAAACAAAAAAAGCTAGACCTGCGTCTAGCAATGAGAATTATACTCCGCCAGTAGGACTCGAACCTACGACATCATGATTAACAGTCATGCGCTACTACCAACTGAGCTATG
>NZ_JACLQJ010000007.1:0-108720 GCF_016648665.1 Streptococcus sp. 23.2 | reverse complement strand
TAAACGTAAGTATTCTTCATATCAAGGAGAGGTTGGTAAGAAAGCAGAGAATCTCATTCAACGCCAGTTTGAAGCATCCAAACCAATGGAAAAGTGCTACACAGATGTGACAGAGTTTGCCATTCCAAATAGCACACAGAAATTGTATTTATCGCCTGTTTTAGATGGCTTTAACAGCGAAATTATTGCCTATAATCTCTCAACTTCACCAAACTTAGAACAAGTGAAAGCTATGTTAGACCAGGCCTTCACAGAGGAGCATTACGAAAATACAATTCTCCATAGTGACCAAGGTTGGCAATACCAACATCAGTATTATCATCAATTTTTAGAGGATAAAGGGATCCAACCGTCCATGTCACGTAAGGGAAATAGTCCAGACAATGGTATGATGGAATCTTTCTTTGGCATTTTGAAATCGGAAATGTTTTATGGTTACGAGAAGACGTTTAAATCACTTAATCAATTAGAACGAGCTATTGTAGACTATATTGATTATTACAACAACAAACGCATTAAGGTAAAATTAAAAGGATTTAGCCCTGTGCAATACAGAACTAAATCCTTTGGATAAATTAATTGTCTAACTTTTTGGGGTCAGTACATTTACTGATCCATAAGGGGAGTTTTTATTATAGTCTTAACGTACTGATGGTAGCAAGATCTTTGGTAACAATAGCGATATCAAATCTCACCTCAAATAGAATCAGCGATTCTCCTGCGTAATCTATCGTCTTTTTATAGTCTGGAACCTTTGCAATGAAATGTTCTGCCATATCAACTACCGTTTTCGAACTTCTTTTTGCGAGACCTTTGGCTTTGACATGCTGGTTTCCAGTGTGAGGAATAGTGGTAAAAGCGATAGAAGGATTTTCTTCTATTTCCTTAACTTTGTCATTATCTTTAAAGGACGAAAAATAAAGAATGTTTTCACAAGGATCAAAATAGAAATTTACGATTCTCACATTAGGAACGTTATTCACAGAAGTTGCCAAGGCCATTTCTGTTTGTTCCGCCATTATTCTCAAAAATTCTGTTTTCGTGTTCATTTTCAAAGCCTCATTTCCTTAGATTAATTATATATGAAAGCCTATAAAATGTCAGTCGAGAAATTGAAAGGAAAGTGTTTCTTTGAGTTTAAAACTGATTGAAAGCAAGTCATATCTATAGTACAATGAAAATATAAATGTTTGAAAAATTAATTTAGAAAGGAAAACAGAATGCACGAAACACATTCTCTCCGTGAGCGATTTCTTGTTTTCTTCAAGATTTTTGTGCCCATACTGATTTATCAGTTTGCCAACTTTTCGGCAGCCTTTGTGGACACTACCATGACTGGTCAATACGATACCCTACACTTGGCGGGGGTAGCCATGGCAACGAGTTTATGGAGTCCTTTTTTCACCTTCTTAACAGGTATTGTCTCTGCCTTGGTTCCGATTATCGGTCACCATCTAGGGGCAGGTCGCAAGGACCGAGTGGCACCTGATTTCTACCAATTTCTCTATATGGCTTTAGGGCTATCACTGATTCTCTTTGCCCTTGTTTTTCTGGGGGCCCCCTTAGTTCTGGGCCACTTAGGTTTGGAACCTGTGGTCAGAAAGGTGGCTCTTGGTTACCTACGCTTTTTGAGCCTTGGGATTATTCCCCTTCTGCTCTTTAGCGTGGTGCGCTCCTTTCTTGATGCGCTTGGCCTCACGCGCCTGTCCATGTACCTCATGCTTTTGCTTCTACCACTAAATGGTTTCTTCAATTTCCTCCTCATCTATGGCATCGCTAATCTGCCAGAGTTGGGGGGAGCCGGAGCGGGTCTGGGAACTTCATTGGCTTACTGGGCCCTTCTCCTTATTTCCATCGCAGTTATCAGAAAGCATAAGAAGGTTAAACCCTACCACATCGAAAGGATTCAACCTCTTGATAAAGAGGCTCTGCTTGACGCACTGAAACTAGGGCTTCCAATTGGGGGGACCGTCTTTGCGGAAGTCGCCATCTTCTCAGGCGTTGGTCTAGTTATGGCCAAGTATCCATCCCTAGTCATTGCCAGTCATCAGGCGGCCATGAATTTCTCAAATCTCATGTATGCCTTTCCTCTCAGCATTTCCAGTGCCATGGCTATCATTATTTCCTACGAATTTGGGGCTAGACGCATGGATGCCGTCAAGAGCTACAGCAAGCTGGGACGGTTGACAGCCCTAGGTTTTTCTATCTTTACCTTGATTTTCCTCTACTTCTTGCGCTATGATTTAGCAGAACTTTATGGGCATGAGCCTGACTTTTTGAGAATGACGGCCATTTTCATGACCTATAGCCTCTTCTTCCAAGTGGCAGATGTATTTGCGGCTCCACTTCAAGGAATTCTGCGTGGCTATAAAGATACCAAGGTACCTTTTTATCTCGGTGTCCTAACCTACTGGGGAATCACCCTCCCAGTTGGCTTCCTGCTTGAAAAAGTCACTGGACTTGGTCCCTATAGTTACTGGATTGGCCTGATTGCCAGTCTTATCGTCAGTGGTCTCTGTTACCAGTGGCGCTTAAATAGAATCGTCAAACGATACGAATCACAACAGTAAAACACCTGAAGCAGTCTTTTCCGACTGCTTTTTCTATACTCAAATCTCTATAATACAGAAAAAAACCTCCTGCATATTGAAAACAGATAGACTATTATCAATACACAGAAAGCTTCTTTTGATGAGTGATTAATTATATTCAGATTTTCCTGACCTATTACCAAACTGGATTCATTAATGAAAACATAGATGTTTAATATTGAAAAAAGTATCACAGAGACCAGCTGGATCGACTAGGGCACCATAAATCATGACTAAACCACAGAGAGCTAGGAAATGATAAAAATAAACTACTTTCTCCCCTGTTTTAGGAAGTAAAAGAAAAGACCAGAACCACAAGACACAAATGGCTATTAATATGATTAGTTTATTTATCCATTCCATAATAATCTCCGTCAAAAAGGTTTAGCACAATAAAATAGTCCTTAGGACTATCTGAATGTTATCACAAAATCTAACAAGTGCTGTCATTACTTCTTAAGGAAATATCTTAGTATTCTCTTGCTAGTCTTGTTTTGGTAAGTTAAGACATATAAAATCATATTGGGAGGTTGGGAAGACTCATTATTACACAAAGTACAATAATGTTTACAGACGCCAAAACCAGCAAAAGCCAAGGAGAAGGACACATTTACACTTGTCAGATTTCTCACTATTATAGTGTACTATTTTTTTATTTGAAACGTAAAACAATTTTGCCCAAATTGTTAAAAAATGTAATGAAAGGTCACTTTTTTGTCCTGAACGGTTAGGTTACATGTTATGTTAGCTTTAAAGGGCTTTCAATAAATTCTTTTACAGGCAAAAGAGGCTGGTAACAAGCAGTGCCAACCTCTTATTTTATGATAAGCTTCTGCTAGAAAATCTCTTAATACTAGTGAATAATCAGTCTACTTGGTCAAGTAAGTAGGCGTAACCTTCTTTTTCCATATCGGCTTTAGGCACAAATCGTGTCGCTACGCCATTGATACAATAGCGTAAACCACCCTTGTCACTTGGACCATCTGGAAAGACATGGCCAAGATGAGAATCCCCCACACGACTACGGACCTCAATGCGTTCCATATTGTGAGAATGGTCTTCTTTGTAATTGGCTACCTCAGGACTAATGGGGCGAGAGAAACTCGGCCAGCCACAGGCTGAATCAAACTTATCCTTGGATGAAAAGAGTGGCTCGCCAGTCACCACGTCAACGTAAATTCCAGGCTCAAATTGATTCCAAAGAGGACTTGTAAAGGCCCGTTCCGTTCCATTCTCCTGAGTTACAGTATAGGCTTCTGGACTCAAGCTTTCCTTAAGCTCCTCCTGATTTGGCTTGTGATAAGCACTGGCATCAATGACCGGACTAGCTGCCTGATGGACATTGATATGACAGTAGCCATTAGGATTCTTCTTGAGATAATCTTGATGGTAATCCTCTGCAGGAATAAAGTGCTTCAGAGGCAACAATTCAACCGCCAAAGGCTGACCGTATTGCTCAGTCATTTCTTGGAAAACTTGCTCGATAATTGGCAAGTCATTTTCATCGGTATAGTAAACACCCGTACGGTACTGAGTTCCCATATCATTGCCTTGCTTGTTTTTACTAAGGGGATTGATGATACGGAAGTAATGTAGCAAAATCTCTCGCAATGACACCTTGTTCGTATCGTAGGTCACTTGAACAGTTTCAGCGTGGCCCGTCTGACCAATAAGTTCATAGCAAGTCGTCTCACTACGCCCATTAGCATAACCTGAAACCGCATCAAGCACACCTGACACACGAGAGAAGTACTCCTCAACACCCCAGAAACAGCCACCAGCAAGATAGATTATCTGATTATTTAGATTTGACATTTTTAACACTCCCTTCAATAGATACTTGCATCTCCACGCCTTAAGTGTAACGCTTTTGAGAAGATTTCGCACTTATGGTGACTTGGAAAGACACAAAAAATCCCACCAACATGAGTAGTGAGATTCTATAAATCATTAATGATATACTAGTCTATCCTTTCTAAACACTCATTCAAATAATCTGCTAAACTAGTATGGATTTTAGTGCAATTTCCATACTGCCATTCAAAAATAGCCCCTTTAGAATTCGAAAGTATTAAATAGCCATCAAATCCAAGATCTTCGATAATAAACATGTTTATCGGAAAATCACTATAAGTTTCTCTGGCTGCAACAGTTGCATTAATAACATTTAGATAATCCGCTCCATTTAACCCCGTCCATTCAGTTCCAAAAAAGCTAATACATCCAAACACATTCAAATAATCACTATAATCCTTAGGAAATTTTAGTTGTAATGTCTTTTCTGCATCTCTAATTTGTTCTTTGGTTGCACCTTTCGAAAATTCTACATGCTTAATTGATTTAATTCTATTGATAAAGTTTGACATTAGAAATCCTCCGCTCTTTTCTTCCAATAGTCTGCTTTTTCTTTTGCAAATGATTTTCTATCAATCTGAGATGGTTGAGGAGGAACATCATGTAGATTTCTATAGTTTTCTTTATGTACTGAACTCGTTAACTCTGCAAATGGAGAGTCCTGTCTTTGACCAATGTGATGCAGTTCAACAGGCTTACCATCAACAATGGGGGCTTTACCATTTTCCATTCGTTCTTTATTATTTCTGCCTTGTTCATCCTTGATGTTAGGGTCAATATCACCTCGTTGTAAAACCTGTCTACCATCAACTTGTTTTTCACTTAGGTTCTGATCCTTATATACCTCAACTTCTTCTTTCCATCTGAAACTACTTATTAAGTCTTTTGACCAACCTGTTTCTTCCATTATTTTTAATCGGTCATCATCTGTTAATTCAGTTTTTGTAATTTGATTACCTTCTATTCGAGAATAATTATCGACTTCACTCGTACCTAATTTCAGATCAGGATTAAACAAGGTATTTTGTGCCTCTATATTTGAGACACCTGTGTCTATTCTTTTAACTTTTTCAATACTCAAAATATCCCTCCTCTGTTTTGCCAATTTTCAAGTTCTGAACTATCGTTCAACTCGTTAAAGTAATACTGAGTCATTAATGCCTGAACAATATTTATTTGCAATTGGTTCGTCAATGGACCATCAACTTCTTTATGGAGTTCTCTAATTACAGCATTAGTTAATGCTTTATAATCTTGTGATTTCATTCCAACATTACGAATAGCCTTCATTGTTTCCGGATATAATTGAGCTATAATTGGAGCAATTTGAGTCATTTTCACTTCATAAACAGTCTCATCACAATAATCTAAAATTTGACGAACATATTTTCTACTTAAAGTAGAATTTAAAATATCAAACTTTAATTCTTTCTTTGTAATCTCATCAAATGAATTGTTTCCTGTTAACAATGCAGTTAACTTTAAATTAATGCTCGGACTTAAGGTATCAAAATAACTATTTCCATTATATTGATAGTCAGTCTTATCATATTCCACCTTCTCAACCTTACATAAAACTGGTTGAATCCATTCATTTTGATAGACTGCTGCAACTCCCTTTGGTAATTTGGCAAGTTCTATGATTTGGTCATCATTTAGATTAGCTGACTTCCCTACTAAATCACGATCTGAAAAATCAGGTAATCGCATGATAATCTTAGTATTGGTATTTCGGATAACTGACAAATCCATTAAACCTGGAGCTTGATCAGCAATAATAAATCCTTCTCCATATGTTCGCATTTCAGCAATGGCATTTGCCAACATCTCCACACTTTTACCTAAGAGATTAGCTGATTCAGCCATTTGTTCTGTTGATGTGCGTTTTAGGAGGTTATGAGCTTCTTCAAGCACAGTGATGTGTTTTAATTCGGCATTCATATCCCCGTTAGCCATGCGATACTCTTGCAGTTTCAAGACCAAAATACCCATTAGCAAAGATTTAGTCTCAGTGGAACCAACTCTACTGAGGTCAACGATGACATTTGAATCAAATAGATGCTCATTGGTGAGTTCATCATTTGAAAAGATTAGGCCATTAATTCCATTTGTCAGAGATTCGATTCGAGTTAATAAAGCTCCCTTGTAAGCTCCTTTATTCTCATCATCATATTCACTGGAATCAATTATCGTCTTAATATTGTCTGCTATATCATTGAAATTTGGATACAGTCTACCATAAGGGTTGGTTGATTCAAGGAGATTCCATCCACAATCCTGATAGGATTGTTCTACAGCTTTTTTTAAAACCGCTGGCATAGCCGCATACATCGGCCAGCACACATTGAAAATTTCGACTAGCCTATCTAGATGCTCTAAGATATGAATTTCTTTAGGGAAACTAAAAGGATTCAACCTCAACAAAGGTGTTAACTGAGGATTCGTTCCATAAACTGAAACATCGTCGTGATTACCAAAGACATGCTTATATTCTCCTTTTGCAGGTTCAACAACTAGGAATTTCAAGCCATTATTTCTACCTTCATTGAGGAGTTGATAAATCGTATTACTCTTACCAGAACCCGTACTTCCTGTTACAAAAACATGCGAAGCCAAAGAGTTTTGTCTAAGGTTAACAGGTACATCTTCCTTATGATACATATGGAAAATATCTCCTAAATGAAGCATCTTATTAGTAACATCTTCTTCATCAAATTTAGCAATATTTCGTCCGAACTCTGCACACTCTAAAATCGGTAGTCCTGGAATAGATTTTCTAGGGAAGTTCAATGAAAAGGCCAATTCTTGACCAGTAAGAGGTACTGTTGGAGTCACAATAGATGGATAGACATTAAAGGTTGAATCAGCTAATAGCAGATTAGGATTCAGTCCAAATAAGGGATGGCGTAATTCTCTTAGATAAGCAACTATTTCTTCTGCATCACCACTGCTCTCACCCAAATCTCCTCTCCATAAATTAACTGAAGACTGACTCATAAATGACTCTTCTCCTTGGGTCAAGGCTAAGTATGTATGAGCAACATTATTCGCAATATTCTGGTCTTCACTGAGTACATAGGCAGCGAACTCCCACATACCCATAGCTGTTCCTTTTTCAAAACGTTTCATCTGTTCTTCAAGGACCTTAAGGGCGTGGGAAATATTATGATTGGTAAAGGACTGGGTAATGCCCTCGTTCTTACCAAGAGTAGCAGTCACATTTGAGGCACGCGCAAAATTAGCACCGATATTAGAACCTAAGTTAACACCACTTGAAGAGCCCAAGGTTTGTCCAACCGTTTGAGATAAGGCACGACTAGCGGTTTTAGCGAGGGCACGGCTAACAGTTTTTGTAGTCGATTGACCAATAGAGTCTGCAGTACTTGTTCCATGATTTTTAGAGTAATGATAGTCAACAGTTGCTCCCACTCCAAATGGCGTCCCTTCAAGACTGCCACCAGTAGTATGTGATGATCCTTTATTTGTTCCATCTGTATGAGATGTATTGGTACCATCCGTTTGTCCAGACGAATCCGTTTGAGATTCACCGCTTGTTTGCGTATCACCAGAAGATTGGTTAACTGACTGATTCTTACCATGTTGGATACCAGCACTGGCTCCAACATTGACTCCAAAAGTAGCCATAGAGGTCGTTGCATCTGAAGCTGTGAAAGTATAGTTGGTTTGCCATTTTTCATAAGGAGCTAAGGCTGAAAATAGCTCAGACAAACGCAACTTTCTATTTTCTATATCCTGGATAGGACTTGCCAAGAGGATTAAGGTATAGTTTTCGGATGGTTGTGAAGGAATGACACCATCAATCAATTTTTCAATGGTTTGACTAATAAATTTTTCAGATTTGGCAGTTGGTAAATTAGACACCGTTGCCACCGAATAAGGCTTAGAGTTTGCTAGACAAGGAATCCTTCCAATTCCCCTCTCATTTTGAACTGTAGATCCAGGAAAATTACCTTTAATGGCTTCTAACAATCGCTTGCGATAATTTTCGACATTGACATTATCAGAATCATTCTTAGTATTTACTACAGCCAGAAAAACTTCTGTATTGGTCTCAGTTCGATTGAAGACGAGAGCAATATTACAGTCTTCGTTAGAAAGTACTTCATAGACATTAACTAGTTTTTCTAAACTATTTTCTTTTTTGTCAACGACCCATTTTGTGATATTGAAATACCTGATATTATATGATTCCTGAAAGTCTGTACCAAATTCTACCTTATTTTCGATAGGAACATAGAGTTCTTTTATCTGTTCCAAATACGAATTGAAAATCTCTACTCCACATGAAGCTAATAAGCGATTCGTTAATTCCTCATCACTAATATTAGGTTGATCAGCTAGATATTTCTCTCTTTGCTCCTCAACTTGTTTGAGTTGCTCAGGGCTCAAAGATGAAAGTTTAGCAACTTTATCTGCGGCCTTAGCTCCTGCCTTATTAATAATGTTTTTTATTCCCATAAGATTCACCTACAAAAAAACTATTTCCAAGTAATCATTTGTTTAATCTGGTTAGTATAATTTTCAATTTGTTGCTGTTGCTCCTCTAAGCTTGCAACTTCATTTCTTGTTTTCTGAATTTTCGTATTCAAAGCACTTAATTCTGGACTAAATTCAATAATATTTTGAACAATTATACTTGTAAGATTTACTAGCCAAATTTTAAAAGCTTTCTCGTGTTCCGAACAAATACTTCCTGCAAATTCTGTCATCTTTGATTTAAATAAATCATTATAGGTCTTCTTAAGGCCAGACGCGTTAACTTTACTTGATCTCAAAGTAAAATCACCCAATCTAAAGACATAACTGAGTTCTTCTTTACTAAACTTTTCAAGATTCAATTGAGTAAAATCTATCTCTTCATAAGATAGAATCAAGTGAGAAAGCTTTTGACGTTTTTCTGGTTCAAGCCCCATATCACCTGAAATAATACGCTCAAAATGAGATTTTATCTCAGAAGCATGATTAGACCAAAAACTGCTAGAAATACGCTCAAATTCAACCCTTGACAAATAAAGTTCTTCTACAAATTGATTTCTAAAATAATCAACTGTTTGTGCAGAAGCTAGATTCTCTAAATTGATTTTCTTTGTCTTGTTCTCACGTGTAACACTGAGATAGTTACTAAACTCATTACTGATATTTCCTAATTTTAGATTACTAATATCAATTTGTTGATGCTCAGTTAAATTTAAAGTTGGATTTAATGAGAGTATCTCTTTGTGTATTTCATTATAACGATCTAAAACATCCCCTTTTTCAATCTGTTTCATTAGACGCTCTTGGAAAATCTTCATTTCTTTTGGATACTTGATCAAAAGGTCATTTTTTTGGGATAATGAAGTGGATTTCAATCTTTCAACAATGACAGATTTTTGGCCATCAAGATTAGCCTCTAATTCTGCCTCTCTACTACGTAAATCTTCGTTTTTCTCTGTAATTACTGCATTTGTTCTCAATAGTAGTTTATCTAATAAAGCTTTTGCCTGTTGACACTTGTCATAGTGTGAATAGCGGTCAACAAAGGTTTTAATAGAATCCTCAATGGTTAATAAACCACTATTTGCATAAATAAGGTCGGAACTTTTTTCAGCAGTTGCTCGAACGGTACTAGACATTTGTCTTGGAAGGATATCAAACTCATACAACTTCTTATAGTATTTCGTTTCAGGATTTGAGTATTTTTCTCTATACGTATCAAATTGCTCAGAGTAAAACTCTCCCTCTAAATGCCCTTTCAACTTCGCACCAAGTCCCAAAATTGATGAAACATAATAAATACCTTGAGCATACAACTCTCTTGGAATGGCTTGATTCATGATTCTATCTCTAAAAGAATCACTTTTAAGATTAGTCGAGCTTAAAGCCGCTGCCTCGGCCTTATTAACCACAATCATGGTGAACCGTTCATCTAATCCTTCTACTGAAATTAGCTTTTCTTTTAAATTACTGTTGTCAGTGCTGTCTAAGGAACTACTGTCAGTAACAAAGACTGGCAAACCATTTGACATACCAGCCATGGCATTTACAAGAACTTCTGAATGCTGACTATTGGTTGATGAATTAGAACCCGGGGTGTCGAATATTGTAATTTTTGAACCTACATCTCCTAAAATACCTTTCGAAAATGGGACATGTACTTCGATTAAATCTCCAATATCTTTATCAGTAGAATCATTGATAGTTTCTAATATTGCATATAGCTTTGAAATAATTGAATCAAAAGAAGTATTCAAGATACCATCGACTTTCTTACCAAATGAATCATTCATATTTAATCCATCATAAAACACTTGATCATCATAGAAACTGAGAACAACTCTCTCTTCTTTATATACAAAAGAGATTTTAGCACGATCTTCATAAGTACTAGCCGTGATTTTATAGATTTTAGCGGTCACGGGAGTCTCAGCACTTGGAAGTAATTCCTGTCCAATCAAAGCATTAATAAAGGTCGACTTTCCTGCACTATAAGTTCCGAGCACACAGATAGGAACTGTATCTCCCGAAGCATCCGAAAAGCGTTTTAACTGTGCTTCAATTTCCTTGTTGCTCTCACCAATATTCTTTATAATCAGTGGCTCAAGATTTCTAAAAATACGATTAATTTCTGGCAGAACATCACGTGCATTCTCTAAATAGTTTGTTGATGATGACAAAATAATATTTGAAAACCGCTCATCTTTTAAAGCCTCTTCTAACTGTTGCTTCTCATCATTAGGCCCTTCAAAAATTAATTCTAGTTTTTCATCAGGAATAGAATATTCATTTTCAATTTCTTTTAAAATATCATATACCTTAAAGGGAAAAAAGCCACGTTGAAAAACGGCTGAAACTAACTTACTATTTGAGTTATTCTCACTATTTATTGTTATCCAACTTTCACTAGATAAGTCGTAACGGCTAAAAGTTACTATCTTTTCGTAAGGATTACTTACAACTTTAATTTTATTCATAATTACTCCGATTATTTAATAATACAAGTGTATTATATCACAGCAAACGGTTTTCTGTATGCGCTTTCTATAAAATCTAACTATTTTTATTTATCTAATGTTTAGCTCATTTTCCACCCCACACAAAAAATCCCACCACAATTGTGATAGGATTTTATGTTTATTCCATTTCGAAGCTTTCGCTCTTGATTTTATCTGGTAAGACGAGAGACAAGAGGATACACAAGATGGCTGGTATCAACCATGGCAATGATGCTCTCGACAATGGGAGGAAGTTAATCAGGGCATTGAGTCCCGCAAGTTTAAACTGGCTTCCAATTACACTAAGCAAGGCAATCAGTGTGACTACTGCAACTGTCACTTGCATACCAGGTTTAGACAAGGCCACGAACTTGTTGGCAATCACAATCATGACAATCGTGATAGTAATTGGGTAGAGAATCAAAAGCACTGGTACTGAGAAAGCAATGATATTGTTAAGTCCCAAGTTGGCAATCGCAAACCCAATCAAGGTAAAGATAATGGCGTAAGCCTTGTAAGATACTTTCGGAAATGCCTTGTGGAAGAATTCCCCAGTCGCAACGATAAGTCCTGCGGTTGTTGTGAAGCAAGTCACTGTCACCATGATAGCTAGGAAAATCTGAGCCGCTGGTCCAAAGATGGCCTGTGTGGCTTGTGACAAGACACTTGCACCAATATTGGCATCTTTTGGTAATCCCGCCACTTGGAGTGGGAAATGATTCCCCAAAAAGGCTAATCCCAAATACAGAGCACCAAAGAGAAGCGTCACTACGAAACCAACGACCCAAATCGTTGAGATATACTCTTTTTTAGACTTGAAGCTTAATTGGTTGAGTGTGACTACTGCTACTACACTGAAGGCCACAGAAGCCAAGGCATCCAAGGTGTTGTAGCCTTCCAAGAATCCTTTACCAAAAGCAGAAGCCTGATAGGCTTGACTTGCATCCTGAGGATTGTGACCACCATATTTAAATGCTCCTGCCACGATAACGACAACAATCATGATGGCAAAGATAGGCGTCAATATACGTCCAATACTATCTAAAATTTTAGATGGATTCATGGCAATCCAAAGTGCTAGAGCAAAGTAGATTACGGTAAAGACAAAGAGCCAAAGGCTAGTATGTCCACTTCCAATCAAAGGCGAGAAGCCAATTGAAAAGGCGGTGGCCGCCGTTCTAGGAATGGCAAAGAAAGGACCAATGGACAGATAAAGTACTGCCAAATAGACTAGGGCAAACTTAGGCGAGATTTTTTGAGAAATCTCATGAATGTAACCCTTAGGATTTAAAGTCCCGATAACCAGTGTTAGGATGGCAATACCAACACCTGATAGGACAAAGCCGGCAATGGCTGGCCAAAAATGACCTCCAGATTCAAAGCCTAACTGAGGGGGAAAGGTCAGATTTCCCGCTCCAAAGAACATACCAAACAACAATAAAGCTGTAAGGCTTCCCTTTTTTAACATAAGTTTCTCCAATCTAAAACAAACAAGATCTTATGCCCCAAATAGACACAACTTGTTTATTACAATTTTAGTCAACTTATTTAGTATGACATGATTAGTTTGGAACTTCAAGCTATTGAAACTTATTTACAAAGGTTTTTAAAATTGCAAATTTTCTGTATCCTTGTACGAAAAAACTAGACAAGATTCTCATCTCGTCTAGTTTGATATTTTGATTATGGGTGACTGACAATCAATTCAAGCTCTCCCTCAATTTGCCATGCTTCAACATCGCTAGGAAGAATAAAGTGGCTGCCTTTTGCAATTGGGTATTCTTGATCATCGACTAAGAGGCTTCCTTGACCGTCAAGTACACTAAACAAACTGTAATCAGCAGTCTTTTCAAAATCAGCCTTACCTGAGATTTCCCATTTATAAACGGCGAAGAAATCACTTGCTACTAAGAGCGTTGATTTGAGGTCATCTACTTTTGTTGTGACTGGACGACTGTTGGCAGGTTCACCGATACTAAGCACATCGATAGATTTTTCAAGATGGAGTTCACGCAGGTTACCTTGATCATCTTTACGATCAAAATCATAAACACGGTAGGTCGTATCACTAGATTGTTGCGTTTCAAGAACCATGATACCTGCACCAATAGCATGCATGGTACCACTTGGCACATAGAAGAAATCACCTGCTTTAACTGGAACCTTAGTCATAAGATTTTCCCAATCCTTACTTTCAATTTGCTGACGCAGTTCTTCTTTTGATTTGGCATTGTGGCCATAAATAATTTCAGCACCTGGTTCAGCAGCAATGATATACCAACACTCTGTTTTACCAAGTTCACCTTCATGTTCAAGTCCATAAGCATCATCTGGATGAACCTGCACACTAAGCCAATCATTAGCATCCAAAATCTTAGTCAAAAGTGGGAAGACAGGTTCTTGACGATTGCCAAACAACTCACGGTGCTCTGCATAAAGAACATCTAAAGTTTGACCGGCATAACGACCATTCTTAATAGTAGAAACACCATTTGGGTGAGCAGAAATAGCCCAGTACTCTCCGACATGGTCGCTTGGAATGTCGTAGCCAAAGACATCACGCAAATGCGTACCGCCCCAGATTTTTTCTTGCATAACAGATTGTAAAAATAATGGTTCAGACATAATTACTCCTTTTTCTAGGAACGAGAGGCCTTAACATTTTTGGGAATTCAAGAAAAGGTGTTGACTCTCTTAAAGATTAACAGTGAAGTCTTACATAAAATAACCAATCTCTTTAAGTTACCAGACTTCTGATTCTCGAAAAATTTAGGCAAGTTCTGATTGTTGATTACCTCAATTATAAGCATAATTTGTGAAAATATCAACAAAGTCCTTAAAGAAATCACAAGATTTTGGCTTAATGGCTGCAAGTCATTTCAATAGCAAATTTCCTTTAAGAATCCTACTCATTCCTTCATTTTTCGGATAGACTGATTGAATTTAAAGACTTTTTAACCTATAATAATAATACTAGAGATATTATGAAAGGAAATCTCTCAATGAAATTCTATTCCTACGACTATGTGCTAAGTCAGATTAGCCAACAAAACTGGGTTATGGGTGCCATTACTGCAGGACTTATTTTAGTGACCGGCGTATTTGCTTTTAAGGCCTTCAAAGAACGCCATGATACTAAGTTTCGTGAACTCTCTATTATTTCTATTTTAACCTTAGTTGCCGTGGTTCTAATTGCTATCAGTAATTTCCAAAGCAATCAATCAAACAATGACCAATTTAGAGCATCTCTTCACTTTATCGAGATTGTGTCTAAAAATCTCGACGTTGATAAGAGTAAAGTTTATGTCAATACTTCTACTACTACAGATGATGCTATCCTCAAAGTTGGAAACAAATACTATCGTGCCATCTCAGGTTCAGAACCTGACAGCTACTTGCTAGAACAAATAAAACTTTACAAGTCTGATGTTGAACTCGTGGAGGTTAAAAAATGACATCTTTTTATCTTGCTGTTGCAATTAAACTAGCTTTGGGGCTTATTTCACTCGTCTTTGTTATCAATTTAACAGGTAAAGGAAACCTAGCACCTAGCTCAGCTGCTGACCAAGTACAGAACTTTGTTCTTGGTGGAATCATCGGTGGTACAATTTATAATAGTACCGTTTCCATCCTTCAGTACTTTGTTATCCTGATTATTTGGACTATTTTGATCTTACTTCTTAAATGGCTCATCACCAATATTCGCTTCATCAAACATTTGATTGACGGTAAACCAACTCTCATCATCAAACAGGGTCAACTAGATCCTGAAGCTTGTCGCTCTATAGGACTTTCAGCTTCTGATGTCGCTTTAAAATTACGTTCTCAAGGAATTTTTCAACTCAAAGAGGTTAAACGTGCAGTTATTGAACAGAACGGCCAATTGATTGTGGTCCGTTCTGGCGATGAAAATCCAAAATATCCAATCATTACTGATGGGGTCATTCAAACAGAAATTCTTGATACTATTGGTAAAACGGAAGATTGGTTAAATGAAGAGCTTCAAAAATTAGGATATGAAAACGTTTCGGATATCTTTATTGCTGAATACGATAAAGGAAAGATTAATGTTGTCACTTATTAAACAAAATACTTGCATTACCGTTTAATATTGTCTACAATGGTCTCATCATAAAAAGGAGGTTCTACTATGGGAATCGAAGATAAATTGAATCAAGCTAAAGGCGCTCTTAAAGAGGGTGCTGGTAAACTGACTGGCGACAAAAAGACTGAAGTCGAAGGTGCTGTTGAAAAAGTGGTAGCAAAAGCAAAAGACGGTATCGAAGATGTTAAAGAAGGCGTTGAAGGAGCTGTTGAAGGCCTTAAAAATGCTTTTTCTAAAAAATAATAATAAACAGAAGCTCTTTTCCTTTTTTGAAGAGGGCTTCTGTTTTTCTTTATGTTCTTAACTAGAATTACTTACGAGAGTGCTTGCTGCCCTTAAATGCAAATGATGTTGTCATAAGTACAGCCCCTAATGCACCTAGTCCCAAGCTGCTCACATCACCAGTATTTGGTAGACTTGATTTACTTGTTTGATTGCTTTGTGAACTTTTAGATGACTGATTAGCCTTAGAACTTGTCTGACTATTTTGTTTTTGAGCAAAATCAGTCTGAACATTTGTTTTTGTAGCTTCCTTTTGGTTGGAAACTTCTCTTAGCTGACCTTTTGATTCCGCTTGGGAACTTTGATTTTGAGTGAAAATCTTATTCAACTTCTCAGCAGTCTCATGAGCTTGTTGTTGGGCACTGTTTGTCGCATTGGTCATTGTTTGTGTCGGTTGCTCTTTTGTAGGCTGGTTAGCAAGAGAGGTATTTGATTTAAGAGACGCTCCTTCAGAGCTTGAAGAATTTGATGTTGGCGTATTTTGATTTGATAAAGCTGTGTTTGTCGCTGTCATTGCTGGATCATTGGTAGCTGGTTGATTACCACTGTTACTTGTCGTAGGGCTCATATTTATAGAGTTTGAGCTACTTGTTTGACTAGCAAAGTTTGGTGGGGTTGGACGTCCAGTATTAGCCGTCTGGCTTGTTGAACTTGTACTACTTGTGCTAGTTGTATTCTCAGAACTTGTCGAAGCAGGTTGGCCCCACAGTGTATTAATGGTACCAGTATTGGTAGAGCTTCCGCCATAGCTAGTCGGTCCACCGTAGCCTCCGAAGTTATCAGACATTGAGCTATTGCCAAAGCCACCGCCTGGGAAGCCGCCCATGCCACCAGCACCAGGACCATTGTTTGTGCCTTCTTCAGTAGCTGTTGCAGTGGCACTTGAACCACTTGAGGTCGTGATGGTATAAGTTTCACCCGAAGTTAGGCTCTCAGTACTAAAGACCACATTTCCAAATGAAGTTGTTGCTGTTGTGGTCGCTACAACATTTCCAGAACTATCTGTAACTGTGATGGTATCTCCAGCACTACCAGAGATGTTGGCCATGATATAAGACTGGCTTGAACCCGTTGTAAAGGCCTGAGCCATTCCTTGGTTACCTATGGCCCAAACGGTACCGCCAGAAATAATACCTGTTCCATCGTAGTCGATAGCAGCATTATCTGCACTTGTCTGAGCGACGTAGAGAGAACCACTTTTCACTGTCACATTGCCGTTACTGTCGATACCATCACCATCTGCCAAGATAGTTACCGTTGCACCGTCAATATTGATGCCCACTTCATTTTCCAAGTCAGAAGTCGAATTGGTTAAGCTTGAAGTATCAGCGCTGTCCTTGGTCGTCCACTCAGTGGCGTTAATACCATCATCACCAGCAGTGATATCAACGGTTCCACCTGTCAAATTGATATAACGCCCTTCAAGGCCTTCGTCACCTGCTACAACTGTTACTTTAGAATTGCCTTCGACAGTCAATTCATCTGTAACCGTGATACCTTTATCAGTCGCATTAATGGTTACCGTTGAGTCGGTAATCGTCAAATCACCACTGTTCACATCTGTTTCGTCTTCGACCTGAATACCGTCATCAGTTGCTGTGATGTTGACTGTGGCATTTTTAATAGTTACAGCTGTCGTCGCATTGATACCATCTTTAGCCTCTGACGTCAAATCAAGCGTTACTGAATCAACAGTCACACTATCAGCCTTGATGGCGTGCTTTTCAGTACTTGAAAGGGTAAGGGTGCTTCCAGTACCACTGGTAATGGTCAAGTCTCCCGCTGCTTCAATCGCATTAGCAGACGTCGAAGAAATAGAACTGTCTGAAAGGACATTCACTGTCAATTCTGCTGAGGAATTAGAAGTGATTGAGGAATCTGTTAAGGTCACTCCATCCAAGTAAATTGTAACTGGATCCGTCACGCTACCAGCCACAATAATAGTATAACTTGAGCCATTACCTGTTAGTGTATATGAACCTGATTGATTAATGGTAACGGTAGTACCATCAACCGTCACTGTGCTACTATCACTCGTTACCACCGTTGTCCCATTAAAGGTAATCGTAGTCGTTGTACTTTCTGAATCAGTGCTGCTAGAATCCGTTGTGGTTTCTGAAGTTGTATCTGCAGAATTATTGGTTAGAACTGAAGCTGTCTCTGAAGCGGTCGCTTCAGTGGAGCTTGTGCTTGTATTAGTGCTACTGTTTTCATCTGTAGTAGTTGTTGCCGTTTCTGAAGTTTCATTAGTTGTTGTTGCAGCAGTTTCAGAAGAACTGGCTTCTGAAGTTGAAGATGTGCTTGACTGATTAGATGTTTCACTACTTGTCGATGTATCTGTTGTGTCGGATGTTGTACTTGTTGCTGACGAAGCCGTGTCGGAAGTCGTAGTTGTAGTACTTGTATCAGTGTCTGTACTTGTTTCAGTACTATTTGACGAATCTTCTGTCTGAACACTTTCTTCAATCAAATCGGCAGTGGTTTCACCCGTCGTAACCGTTGAGAGTGTTGATTCGGTGTTAGTCTCATCGGCTGAAGCCTTATTTTCATTTAAGACGACCGAGCTACCAAAAATTAAGCTCGCTACTAGGACTGAGCCTGCAGTTTTCCATTTTGATGATTTTTTAATGGCGTAACGTTCTTGTGTTTGTTTGCTATGTTTGTATGTCATATCTTAGACCTCTTTCTTACTTTTGAGATGCCTTTATTAAACACAAGAAACCTAAGACAAGACTTAAAGAAAGGTTAATCTTTCCTTAAAGTAAAAAGTCCCCAAGATATTGGGAACTTTTAATCTATAGGATAAACCACTCTAAATTCTTCCAACACAACTAGACTGTCCTGACTAAAATGTAATCCAACCTCATGCAACCAATTGCTAAAGAGATTCTCATGAAGCTCTTGCCAATAGGTTAGCCCACAGTCTCCTTCACCTTCCTTGTAGGCATGGTCTTCAGAAACCTCTTTAAATGGGATGACCTCAACTTTCGTCGTTTCAATAATACAAATAGCATTCTCCTTACTATCAAGAATGACGCTTAGTTCATTTTCCTTGGGCAATGGTTCATTCCCCACTGCATACAAGTCAAAAGCTGAACTGGTTGCTGTCTTTTGCCCCATCAATACGAGTTCTGCCAAATAATCTGCTTCCACGCCAAAGGCCCAGGCATCAATCTTATCTCCGATTGTCTGATTTAAAATCTTATAGGCTTGCCACATCTGGTCTGATTTCATCAATCTACTCCTGCTTTTACTTTCCTTCCATTATATCAAAAAACGCTAGATCATCAGACCTAACGTTTTCATCTTAATACTTAGAATGTTTGTAACCGTAAAAGGCATAGATAGCTGACCCAATTAGCACTGCCAAACCAAAGGCTAACCATGTCTGCCAACTGTACTGACTCATAAAGGAGAGGCAGACGATAATTGAAATAATGGGCAAGACAGGAACAAATGGAACCTTAAACTCATCCTTCTGTGGCAAACCCTTGTCCTTACGAAGAATAATGAGGGCAATAGCCAAGAGGACCAAGTAAGCCAAGGTCGCAATGTTAACCAAGGACGCCATATTGGCCAAAGAGAAGATACCTGCTGAGATAGCCGACAAAACGCCTGTCAAAAGCGTCGCATGATGTGGAACCTTATTAGTCTTTGAAACCTTTTGGAAGGTTTGGGGAAGGAAACCATCACGCGCCAGGCTATAAACCATACGGCTAAGGGCATAGGCCATTGAAATACATACCGTAATCAAGGTCATAATAGCAACGACAGAGACGTAGTTGGCTGCCCAAGAAATACCGATATAGCGAAGGGCATAAGCCACGGCATCGTCGACATTCAACTTGGTATAGTGAACCACTCCTGTCAAGACGAGAGAAACCACTGCATAAAGTGAAGCCACAATAATCAAGGCAAGAACGATACCTCGAGGAACGTTCTTTTGCGGCTCTTTAATCTCGTCTACGGTCATAGAGATAGACTCGAAACCAAGGAATCCAAAGAACATGAGAGAGGCACCAGCCATAATCCCAGTTTTTCCTCCATAAATCTGACCAAACCCAAATGGTGCAAAATCTGCCCAGTTGCTAGGATTCAAATGGAAGAGGCCCACTAAGATAAAGACCGCCAAGGCTGAAAACTTGAGCACTACCAAGAGGGAGTTCAAACGTAAAGCCTGTTTAGAATTCATGAGAAGAAGAGCCGTCACCAAGACCAAGACCAAGACTGGCAAGAGGTCAATGTAAGTGCCTTGACTGGGATTGAAAGGTCCACTGATGGCTTGAGGCAACTTAAGACCAAAACTAGCCAGTAGCCCCTTGAGGTAGGCACCCCAACCAGAGGCCACACTGGATACAGCATTCATAAAGACAATCATGGTCAACCAGCCACCCATCCAAGCAGGATACTCCCCCCAGACAGCATAGAGATAACCATAAACACCACCAGCCGATGGGTAACGTGAGGCAAACTCGGCAAAGAAAATAGCTGACATCCCAACACACACGGCTGAAATCAAGACCGAAATAATCAGGGCAGGACCAGCTAGAGTCGATGCCGCGGTACCAGTAATCGTAAAGATTCCTGTCCCAACCATGGCACCGATTCCCAGAAGGACTACATCCCTAAGGGTCAGATGTCGTTTCATCTCAGTCTGAGCGAGACCGACGTCCTTTTTACGAAAAATACTCATTTTTATACTCCATTTTTTGCGAAATACCGGACTATTATACCATATTTCTTGGCCTAAAAGGGCCCATTTCTGTATTTTTATACTTTTATTGTTGAATGCTATGCCAAAAATGGGGACTCCCAGTGGTTGCTTTTTAATTTTACATACATCTCGATTAAAAGGAGCTTGCTAAAGTGGTCCTATATCATTCTATTTCGTTTCTCAAATCCTTATCTGGAAAGAATTTTCAATTTTTAGAAAAAACATGAAAATCTTATGAATGCGTTTGATTCTTCTAATAAAAGATGTTAGAATGGGGTCATTAAAAAGGAAAAGGGGAACTTTTATGGAAAATAAAGTTCATTTTAAACTTCATAAAGTGAAAAAACAATGGGTTACCATTGCCGTGTCTGGTTTGGCACTTGGTGCCTCATTGATTGGAGTTGGTGTCTCTGCCGACGAGCAAGCTGCCAATCAAGTTACCTCAGCTAGCACGCCTGAAAGCGTCAGTCAGGATCCTGAGCTTGTTGTCACAGAAACAACTGTAGCTACGACAAAAGCTAATCAAGGCGCAACCAATAAGGCAACTGATACAACTGCTACTGTCACAACTGATAAGCAGCCAGTCCTTAAGGAAGACCAAGCAAGTAGCACTTACAATTTGTCTAGTGGCGAAACGAGAACCGCTACCTCAACTTCAGAAACAGCTAGCACAGTCACCGAAGTAAACAGTCAAGCACCGGAGTCTGTTGAAACTACTGTCGTTTCTGGCGGTCAATTCAAGAGCGATGCTGAGGGCAACTGGTACTATCTCAAAGATGGGAAAAATCTGACAGGTGCCCAAAACGTTGACCATTTCGACCTTTATTTTCACGAGGATGGCAAGCAAGCCAAGGGTGAGATTATCACAGAAAATGGACAATCTTACTACTATGACAAAGCCAATGGACGTAAGGTAACCAATACCTCTATCAACATTGATGGTCAAGCCTACAAAGCTGATGCCCAAGGTCGTTTGACAGCAGTTCTGCCTGAAACGAACAAACGCAACCAGTTTATTGAAGACAACAACCAAAACTGGTATTACCTCGGCAAAGATGGCAAACCCGTCACTGGTGCTCAGAACATCGATGGCTTTAACCTCTACTTCCACGAAGATGGTCGACAAGCTAAAAACGAAATCGTCACTATTAATGGTGATAGCTACTATTTCGATAAAGACAATGGACGTCGCGTAACAGGTCTCCAAGCTCTTAACAACGTCAACCATAAATACTTTGGCTTTTACTACTTCGACAAAGATGGCAAGATGGTCAAAGATGACTTCATCACTGAAAATGGAAATCTTTACTACTTTGATGCTACTGGTAATCAACCTAATTTTGTCTTTGTTTCGGATAAAGCTGGAAACTGGTATTACATCAATGACTTCAAGGCAACTAAAGGCTTCTCAGACCCATTTGGTTTCCAAACCGAATTCCTAGACCGTAGCCAAGCTCACTACAAGACAAGCGTTCAAAACCTGAACGGACAACAGTATTACTTTGATCCTAAGACTGGTATTATGGTAACCAATCGCTATGTTTCTGACGACAAGGGTAATTGGTATTACTTTGGTAAAGATGGTAAGGCGCTTCACGGTTTTCAAACGGTTGACGGTAGCCTTCACTACTTCAATGACAATGGTCAACAAGTCAAAGGGGACTTCCTTTACTACGGTAACGATATCTACTATTTCGATAAAGATAATGGAAATCCAGTAACTAACCAATTTATCAATAGAGACAACTCTTGGTACTACTTCGGAGCTGATGGTAAAGCCGTGTCTGGTTTCCAAACCATTAACGGACAGAACCTTTATTTCCACGAATATGGTGTACAAGCCAAGGGACAACTGGTTACTGTTGGTGGCAAAACCTACTACTTCGACCCAAATACAGGTGACAAGTGGGTACATCGCTCACTTACCTTAAACGGTACGGTCTATAACTTTGATAGCAATGGTGTGGCGACTACTAAAGCTGACCAAACCACAAATCGAAATCAATTTGTTAAAGGTACTGATCAAGAATGGTACTACTACGATGCCAATGGTAAAAAGGTCACTGGTTTCCAAACTATTAACAAGGACCTCTTCTACTTCAACGATAAGGGCCAACAAGTCCGAGGAAAGATTTTCAACCTAGGTGATAACCACTACTTCGCCAACAAAGACACCGGTGCTGTCCTACGTAATGCCTTCTACCATGATAAATCTACTGGGCGTTACGGTGACTTCTCTGAAAACATCTACTACGCTGGCAATGATGGTGCCTTCAAGACAGGCTGGTTTGAAGTTGATGGCAACCGTTATTATGGTAGCGACTATTCTGATGACGACACACCTAAAGGAAACCTCTACACAGGAGTTATCAACTCTCAACTCTTTAGCCCAGATGGAAAACTCTTGACAAACGGTCTCTATCCTGAGTTCAAGCGTACTGGTGAGAATTCGTATGAACTTGAAGGTGTCTATGTTACAGATGCCGACGGTAATATCAAAGAAGGTCCTTATCAATATGATGGTAAGATTCTTGGATCTAAATATAGTAACGTCCGCCAATCACAATGGTCAACTTTTGACGAATGGGATATTCTTAATGGACACCTCTACCATTTCGACTCAACACCTATGACCTTCACAGCACCAAATGGCCAAAAAGTGACCACAAACGTTGCCATTGCAACAACTAACAAGGCCCTTACTTATCGTGGCGTAACCTTTAATTTTGATGCCAAGGGTATTGATGCGGCAAAAGAAAAAGCCATCCACTTTGACCAATTGCAGACGGATCGTAGCGGTACAAGTTATCTCTATGAAAATGGTCAAAAAGTCACTGGCTTGAAGACATTTGATGGCGTCACTTACTATTTCTATGAAGATGGCCGTCAAGCCAAAGGCACAGAGGTTACAATCAACGGTAAGACTTACCAATTTGACCAATTGACTGGTATCATGACACGCAACGCCTTTTCAAAATCATACAACTACGAAGGTTCTCCACGCTTCCCATACTACCCAACACGCTACTATGGTAACGATGGAGCTGCTCTTACTGGTTGGCAAACCATCGATGGCAAAGACTACTACTTCCGAGCTAGTGGAAACCTCGAAACAGGACGTTTTGTCATCGGAGACAGAGCCTATAATGCTGATGACAATGGTGTAGTTGCTGACCGCAAGGGTGAGCCTGCTTATCGCAATCGCATTGTCTACGATAAAGGTGACAACTACTATTACAATGACAAAGGTGAAAAAGTGACCGGCTTCCAAGAAGTTGATGGCAAGGTCCTCTACTTCGACGCTGAAGGCAAACAAGTCAAAGGACGCTTTGTCACAGTTGATAACTACACCTACTATTTGGACCCTAAAACAGGAGAAAAATACACTAACCGCTCTGTCCTCATCGACGGTAAACTCTATACCTTCGACAAAGAAGGACATGTCGTGTCATAAGATGAGATGAAACCGAGACGAAAGTCTTGGTTTTTTTGTGGGGAATGCTAAAAGCTATACTGTAAAAGTACAATTCTTATGTCTTTATTTTTGCTATAATAGTCTCAACTAAACCAAAGGAGGTTTCCTATGACAACCTTATACGATTTTACAGTTTCAAATCAATCCAACCAGCTTGTGTCTCTCCAGGACTATAAGGGCAAGGTCGTCTTAATCGTCAATACAGCAACAGGCTGTGGTTTGACGCCACAGTATCAGGGCTTGCAAGAACTTTATGACAAATACAAAAACCAGGGTTTCGAGATTCTTGATTTTCCTTGTAATCAATTTATGGGGCAGGCACCTGGTAGTGCTGAAGAAATCAATACCTTCTGCACCCTAAATTACCATACTACCTTCCCTCGGTTTGCCAAAATCAAGGTCAATGGAAAGGAAGCAGAACCACTTTTTGATTGGCTAAAACAAGAAAAATCTGGACCTCTTGGGGCTAGAATCGAATGGAACTTTGCTAAGTTTTTGATTAACCGTGAAGGTCAAGTCGTCGAACGCTTTTCTTCCAAAACTGAACCACTAAAAATGGAAGATGCTATCAAGGCTCTTCTTAGTAACTAAAAACAAAAAACGAGAGTGAAACTAGAACGACAATCTTTAACTGTCGCTAGTTCTGCTCTCGTTTTCTGCGTTAAGAAAAATAGTATAGAAAGAAATTTCGCTTTATTTTAGAACAAAGCTGTCAATGCTGTAATTAAACCAAAGATAATACCTGGTGCATTGGCCGCAGCAAGGGGAAGGTCACGTTCTTTTTTAAAGAGACCATAGTAAACCCAAAGGCTACAGTTGACTGCAGCTACCAATGGTTGGATAAAGTTTCCTTTATGACCAGACAAATTGTCCATGATTTGTGGTACGTATGATACATACATCATAACTGACATGAAGGTTGCCACCCAACCAAGGGTTTTCATTTGTTTATCTGACATTCGAGACTCCTCTTTCATAAAATTCTATTTGCCTTGTACACCTAGAAATATTTCAAGACATGTTTTAATGCACAAAATTAAAACAGTGTCTATCTTACGCTTTAACAATAGAGAATGCAAGAATTTCGGGACAATGTTAAGAAGATGTAAACTATCACAAGATTGTGATAGTGCATTTAGTCTCTTATGTAGCGTTTTCATCAGAGAAAAAGACCTCTTTAAGAGGTCTAAAGTCAATGAATCTACTATTTTTTCTCATCAAAAAGCACTGATATTAAGGATTACTGTCATAAATCATTCAGCTAAGAGCACTTCTTTGATGGTTTGTTTTTGGAGTTTTCTGTTGGATAGATAAAAGAGGCTTTCATAAACTACAGCAAAACCGAGCAAGGTCCAGAAGCACACATTCCCATCAAAGTTATGCTCAATCTTTTCAGGAACCGTGTCTTTGATCACACCGATCAAGATTTCCATGATGCCATATTGATAAGCTGTCCCAAGAACAAATCCTAGATAAGCCCAAAAACGATAGGGAGCGAGAATATGATTTTGGCATTCACGATTGGTGTAGCCAAAAGCCTTCATCAAGGCTAAGGTTTCGCGACTTTCTGAGACGACAATCCCCAATGACAAAAAGAGAATCGAGAAAGAAAGAATTAGGCCAATCATAATCATCATGGTTTGGATGATGTCATCTGTGTAATCTCTTAAGCCAAAGGACAATTGAACCATGGCCGCAAAACACATAGAGCCAAAGACTACAAAAAACAAGATAGATTTTCTCCCCCAAATCAGTGACGAGGATAGCTCTTTTAGGAAGGATTTGTCTTTCTTGGGAGCCCTCTTTCTCCTTTGGACCTTGATTGGTGTTGGAGATTTTTTCAATAAGCGAAGGGCCGGCGTTTGTAGTTGTCTTCTAGCATAGCCAATCGCAAGGACCATAAAGAAGGTCGTTGGCAGCATCACCAAAGCGACCAAGAGCTGCCAGTGAAAATGAATGGTAATCTCTGGCAGAATTCCCTTTTCATTTCGAAAGTCATAAAAATGTCCCATCATGAGAAAAGAAGCGAAATAACCAAGAAGAGCCCCAACTCCAAAACTGAGTCCAAAAGCCCAAAATCGTTTCGCCAACTGGCCATTGCTATAACCCAAAGCCTTTAAAATTCCTAATTGTTCCTTGTGGTCATCGACAAATTGTTTGATATAAAAACACATGAGAAGGATCGACGTCAAGGACAAGACAACCCCACTGACCATGGCCACCATCCAGGAAAGCGAAACCTGGGCATCATAGTAGGTCGTAATCATGGGATTGGTTTTAGAAATCTCCAACTGCTCGATATCAAGATAAAAATTCAAGAAAAGATTAGCCACAAAGACCGCACAAGCCCCAATGATACTGACGACAACTAATTTTCGAATATCTTTTACTGAAAACATGGCTTACCATCCAATCTCATAGGCAGTCTGAGGCTGATCATTGGTCACAACTTGGGTAATCTTGCCACTATTGACACGAATGATGGTTCTGGCCATATCCGCAATATTTTGGTTGTGCGTCACCATGATTAAGGTAAAGCCCAACTTTTCCTTTAATTTCCAGATATAGTCGAGAATCTTGCGCCCTGTTTCTTCATCCAGGGCCCCAGTCGGCTCATCTAAGAAAAGAATCTCTGGCTTTTTGGCTAAGGCCCGAGCAATGGAGACTCTCTGCTGTTCTCCACCAGACAATTCACTTGGATACTTGTCCAGCTTATCGCCAAGACCCAAATCCTCGATGATCTTCAAAAAATCATGATTGCTTGCCAGATCAGCTCCCATCTTAACATTCTGTCTGACCGTGAGATTCGGTAATAAATAATACTGCTGAAAAATAAAGGCAATCTTCTCACGTCTGAAAGCTGTCAATTGAGCATCCGTGAGTTGAGACAAATCCTGCCCTTGAATGAGGATATGCCCCTCGTCTACCTTTTCTAATCCTGATAATACGTTTAAGAGAGTGGACTTTCCTGATCCAGAAGGGCCTAGGATAACCACATCATCCTGGTCTTGAATCTGCAAATCAATCCCTTTTAAAACCTTTGTTTGGCCATAACTTTTGTGAACATTTTCTAGTTGAATCATTTCTTTCCTACCATTTCTTTGATGAGAGATTGACAAACTTCTGTCAATAAACCAATCACTTCTTCCATGCTGAACAGATAAATACCAGAAGCAACCATCGAGGCCATCCCGTGTGAGTAGATAAATAAATGCTGGTACAAGCGACTAGCCTCCTCTAACGTCAACGGATAGTCTGCGACAATCGATTCCAGAACCAATTGGTAGCTATGATCCTTCATGGGAAGAAAATCTTGAAAGCGACGAATCGAATCTTTGCTAGGATTTTGGAAAAGCAATTGAAAGAGTTGGGGCTCTTTTGAGGCGAAAAGGATATAAGCAACCCCGACGGATCGAAAAGGCTTCTCATCTTCTAAGGCTTTACGAACATACTCCACCACGACCATTTCCGCAGCACCAATAACCTCTGCTTGTAACTCAGCCATATTGGCAAATTGCCCAAAAATGACTCTCGGTGTGGCTCCCAGTTGCTCCGCTAATGCTCGAGCAGTTAAACTAGCCATTCCCTCTTCTCTCACCAATTGTAAAGCTGTCCCAATGATAGCCTCTTTACTAAATTTAACCTTGGGTGGCATAAGACTCCTTTCACGCAACGGTTGTTGCGCAACAGTTGTTTCCTAAAATAGTACCATAATAAAGAAATACTTGTCAAAAAAGATCTGTAAAGCATAAAACAAAAAAACCAGCCCACTGATACAAGTGAAGTCTGGTCTACTAACAACTATTCTAAGGCAAATCATTACCTGCAGCAAGGTAGATTTGGTACCATTCCTTGCGCGTTAGGGTAACGGTTACTGCTTTCCCCGCTTCAAGGACATGCTGGGGGTTGGTCGTTCCGATGACGGCCTGCATCTTACCTGGATAACGAAGGACCCAAGCAAGGGCGATGGCTGTCGGAGTGACTTGGTATTTCTTCGCCAAGTCATTGAGGACCTGATTGAGGGCTGCAAACTCTTCCTTGCCGACAAAGTTCCCTTTGAAATAGCCATGCTGAAGGACAGACCAGGCTTGAATCACCGTATCGGTTAAGCGACAATACTCAAAGACACTGCCATCTCGCACGGCTGCTTTTGGACCTTCCATATTGACATGAAAACCGGCTTCAAAGCTCGGTGTAAAGGCGGCACTCAACTGCAACTGGTTGACCTTGAGTGGTTGTTTGACAGCTGTTTTGAGCAATTCCATCATCATAGGATTTTGATTGGACACCCCAAAATGACGGACCTTGCCCGTTAGCTCCAAGTGATCAAAAGCTTCAGCCACATCTTCAGGCTCCATGAGGGCGTCTGGTCGGTGAAGGAGGAGACTATCTAAGCGCTCGATCTGGAGGCGCTTGAGGATCCCATCGACGGAATCCAAAATATAGTCCTTAGAAAAATCAAAATAAGTAAAACCGTCTTTGCGAATCCCACACTTAGACTGGATCCACATCTGATTCCGAAGATCCGGACGGCGCTTGAGAACCTTCCCAAGCAAGACCTCACACTGGCCATCACCATAGATATCTGCCAGATCAAAGGTGTTGATCCCAATCGACAAGGCTGCCTCCACCAAGGCCTCCACCTCATCTTCACTCATCTGACTAATCCGCATCATCCCAAGGACAATGGTTGATAAACGCTCATTTTCAGCAAAATCAATATACTTCATCTCTGTCTCCTTTTCTGTATCTCTATTGTAGTGAAAAGGATTTCAAATCGCAAATTTTAGCTTTCATTTACAATTTATCTACGAACTGGTCTTAAAATCGAAAAATAACAAGATTTCTCAATCTTGCTAATTTTTTGTCTTATCATTATGATTTTGTTCAGTCAGTATCTAGCCTACTACCAAGCTGACTGACTAAATTAAAGTGATTATTTGTCGCCAAAAACTTTGAAACGACCTTCTGTTTGGATGTCTTTATCTCCTGCTGGTGCAACGATTTGACCAAATGGCGCTTGAGCACGGAGTTTCCAGTTAGCTGGAATGTCGTATTTTTCAGCTAATTGAGCATCAACAAGTGGGTTGTAGTGTTGTACGTTCATACCGATATTCTTCTCAGCCAAAGCCAACCACGTCGCATAAAGGGCGATTCCATGACCTTGCTCTGACCAAATTGGGAAGTTTTCAGCGTAAAGTGGGAATTGCTCTTGAAGGCCTTTCACTACATCTTGATCTTCGTAGAAGAGGATTGTTCCCTTAGCTTGAGCAAAACCTGCCAAACGTTCTTTTGTTGCCTCAAAAACTTCTGCTGGCGTTACTTTTTCAAGCTCAGAGTAAGCAATCTCATTCCAGAAAACATCTGACTCTTCATCCAGCAAGATCACCACACGTGATGTTTGTGAGTTAAAGGCTGTCGGTGTGTTAAGAACAGCTCCTTGAATGGTTTCAATCAATTCTTGGTTAGAGAGCTCAAGGTCTTTTCCCAAAGCATAAATTGAACGACGTTTTGTTTGTAAGTCTGTAAAGTAGGTCATAGTTATTCCCTCTTTCTTTGTGATGAATGTTAATTGTTAAAATTGTTAAGTTTTATTTGTAATAACTTTGATTACAATAACCATTATAGACCTTTCAAATGTAATGTCAACAGTTACGACTCAAAAAATCACTAATTATTGATTTTTTCTTACTCCTGTCAAAATACCATCACTATCCTCGAATGTTAACGCATTAGAAGATAACCATTTGACCTCTGCTCCACGATTCTTAGCACGTTCTGCTATGGTAATCAAATCTTCTTTGTCTTCTACTTCAAGGACGTAGTAGGCAAGACCAATCATCCCTTTTTCACGTTTGGCTAAGTTTTTGCCACCCCATTCATTGACAGCCAAGTGGTGATGGTAATCACCTGAAGCAATCCAACTAGCACTTGGAATGGTATACTTATCTGCCAGCTCCAAAACATCCTTATAGAAAGCCGTTGCTAGCTGACTATCTTTGACCGATAAATGAATATGCCCCATGCGAGTATCCTTAGCTATCACAAAAGGCTCAACCTTGCGTCCCATCTCGTAAATTTCTTGAGCTGATAGTTCTTCTGTTACACCAACAATGCGACCATCCTCACGAATATCCCATTCAGCAACAGGCTTGTCTCTATAGAGCTCAATACCATTGCCTTCAAGGTCTTCCAAATAAAGGGCTTCACTATAACCGTGGTCAGCTGCACCGACAAATGGATAATCTAGCTCAGCAATATGTTTGAAAACATCTGCCAGATCCTCGCGAGATGGCAACAAAATTGCCATATGGTAGAGACCATAACTGGACTTGACCGCTTCCTCACGATTGGTTTCAATCAAGTGAACTAGTGGCTTGTTTCCAGCACCCAAAACAATTTCTGTTGCAGTTTGAGATAGGATTTCAAGTCCTATAACCTGTGTATAAAAGGCTGTCTGACGTGCCAAGTCCTTCACATTGAGTACCGTCTCCGCAAGGTAAATCTTACTATTGTAGTCGTATGTCATATGATTTTCTCCTGTGTTGTAATCATTCCTATGACATCATTATACTTAGTTTTATTGTAATGTCAATTATTACAACTCAAAGTTAAAAAGAAACCGAAAAACTTTCGATTTCTTATAGTTTAAAATCTAAAAATCAAGCTCCAGCTTCTTTCCAGTTGGCCTTAGCATCCTTTAAAATACCAGCCAAAGTTTTCTTTTCGAGTTCTTTTTCCATTGCCATTTGAACGTCTTCTAGGCTCTGATCCAAAATCCCATGGATATTACGTCCTACGGGACACGCTGGATTAGGATTGTCATGAAAACTAAAGAGTTTGCCACTTGCACCGATGCTATCCACCGCACGATAAACCTGCAAAAGGTTAATCTCCTCTGCTGCCTTGGTTAATGTGGCTCCTCCACTTCCCCTTTGAACTGAAATCAAGTCTGCTTTCTTCAGTTGCGACAAGGTTTTGCGGATAATAACTGGATTAACCCCCACACTACCTGCCATTAAATCACTGGTTAGCTTAGTTTCATTTCCCTTATTTTGTGCTATAAGGGTCAAAATATGAACAGCAATGGTAAAGCGACTTGGTATTTGCATATCAGAACCTCTCATTCATCTTTTTCTTTTCAATCAATTATAACAAAACCAACGTTGTAAAACAAGGAGTTACAACAACTTATAGAGTTAGTCTTACACTAAAAAAATAGAGCCATCGTAGACTCTATTCTTTTGTATTTGACAATAACTAACTAGACTAATAATACATAGTATTCTAGCCTATTGAGGTTCTAGATTGGTCTTTTGCTTCTTACGAACACCTTGTCCCTCGATATGTTGTTTGATTAGTTCCACTACTTCATCATTGGTTGGTAAATCCGAGTGTTGGGCATCTTCACCTGTAACAGTGATTTCAGTATAACTTTTTGCCTGATTCTGATAGATATATTTCCCAGCGGACACACTAGCATCGGGAACCAATTCGTCCGAATCATAGGTGATGGTTCCCGCTACCGAATAGACATGTAGGGTAGCCGGAATATTCTCCTTAGCAGCTATAAAGTCTGCTAGCATGACCGATTTATTTTTAATATTGGTTTCAGTGAAATTATAGGGCGTTCCGATAGTCATCAAAGAATTTATCTTGACATCGTAGTCGCTAAGATAATTTTCAATAAAAGCCGTATAAATCAAGCCACCATTTGAATGCCCCAACCCTTTAAAATTATTGAAATTGTATTTATTCTGCAAGGCTTCAAATGCCTGATTCATCATCTTGGTTTGTTTCTTGATATTGTTATAGCCATCTTTGTTATTCTCAAATCCAATAACAATGACTGGCTCGTTATCCTTATCCTTGATTTTACCCTCAAAGGTAATCCGTCCATTGTTCCAAACCTTAACCTTGAGGAGGCTATGCTTGACACCAGGACGGTCTTGATTGAGCTTACGTACTAGGCCATCGAATCTATTTTCCGTAGCGGAGCTCCCTGGAATCATGATAATGGGAGACAATTTTGAATTATAGAAAGTCTCTATTTCCTTGACATTTTTCCTAGTCCAACTATAGGATGGGACGGCTAGCCCAATGAGAAAGAAAGCAACAAGGATAAAGACCAACTTAGTTTTTTTATTTAGTTTCAATGCTCTCTCCTTCCTCTTTTAGACCGTGTTGTACTTTATTAGACAGACGCACAAATGGAATAAAGATAACAATGTCGACTGCAAAACAGAGCAGACTAACAGCAAGAGCTCGTAAACTACCCCCAGTTCCGATAAAGGCGAAAAGAAGACTTGGTGTACCATCTGGAACTGGATAAACCGCAGCTGGCATAAGATGAATAGCCAAGGCCACCGCAGCAATGCCCATATTGATTATAGGTGCCAGTAGGAAAGGAACCAGATAAACTAAATTAAGCAAGACTGGTATCCCCACCATAAATGGAGCCCCATTGTTAAAGAGACTAGGAAAGACACTTAGAAGACTCACCTTCTTATCCTTATAACTGGTTGATGCTAAAAGCAGAGCCACCAAGAGGGCTAGCCCTGAGCCAATGCCTGCAACCAAGCCATAACTATGATAAAGATTTGTTAGTGTGTAAAGGTGGGGAAGCCCAGTCGTCGTATGATGGGAAACAGCATAGGTCAAATTTTCCAAGGCAAAACTATCATCAGCAATTGAATTTAGGGCAAAAGCCTGACTATTTCCAATCCAAGCAGAAAAAGTGTTCAAAAGTCCCATCATAAAGGTTGAGAACAGCTGATTATCAGTTACAGTAAAGGTAGAGGTAACCTGTCTAATCATCAGAAAAACATTATCTTGCTCTCCAATCACAAAGAGAATGTTAAGTCCAATAGCTAAAATGAGTGACAAAAAAATGGGACGGACGGTCTTTGGTTGATAAATATAGTCCTTGTCCACAATCTGATCATCACTAGCTCTTGAAAAGCGAAAAATCTGGCCAACCAGATAGCCCACAAAGATAGCCAACATAATGTTGATTGAAGCCGGTAAATTGATACGAGTCAAAACACCATCGTTTAGCGGTGACAGCAACAGCTCCTGCGATCCTATAATTAAGCTAACCAAAAGGGATGTCACACCAGCTGTACCAGTACTTCTACCATAGTGACCAGCTGTGTATTTTCCTGCAAAGTAGGTTGATAAGGGCCCTGCTAAGCCACCAAGAAAGTTAGAAAGATTAATGAGCACCTGCCCAGTTATCTTAAAGGCCGGTAACCAGTCAGAAACTGAAAACAATTGGTTAATATAACCAAGCTCCGAAAAGACAGATAGTGAAATCACCCGAATAATTCCTGAAAATAGGAAAAAGGGAAAGAGCGAAACCAAGGTTTTCTGCGTAATTTGGACGAAGCCTCGCTCACGAAACCAGAGAAACCTCTGGACCAAATAGTTTGTCATAAAAGACTCCTAGTAAAAGGCAAAATAAACTTTACATTCAACGTTTTTTTTCATTATAACACAAAGAGAGAGGCCTTACCTTAATCGTGGGTTAAAGCACACACTATCAGAATTTAGTCACCACCATTTTCATGATTTCTTGAAAAATTTAAGAAATATTTGAGAATTTCTTGATGTTTATTTAATGACTTTATACTACAATAAAGATGAAAAGAAAGCGGTATCAAATAAGCGAAAGGAGGCTTATCATGAAAAAGGTACTTGAGGTCAGACATCTGACTAAACGTTACGGCCAACACCTAGCACTCGACAATGTAAACCTGACCTTAGAAAAGGGTGAGGTCTATGGCCTTATCGGAAGAAACGGAGCAGGTAAGACAACACTGATTAAAGTCATCACTAAACTCATCCGCCCTAGCCAAGGCAGTGTTTCCCTCTTCCACTCTAACTCCAAATCAGAGTGGACTCACGCACTGAAACGTGTTGGTTCTGTGATTGAAACACCAGTTGCCCTGAATCATCTCAATGCACGTCAAAACCTACGTTACTACTGCAAGATTCATCACGTTCCAAATCCTGACAAGGTCATTGATGAAATCCTTGATACAGTTGGACTTGGACACACTGGCAAGAAAAAATTTCGGAGTTTCTCACTGGGTATGAAGCAACGTCTAGGTATCGCTATTGCACTGATTGCAAAACCAGACCTACTTATTTTAGATGAACCGATTAATGGTCTCGACCCAGTTGCTATCAAAGAATTCCGCCAAATGATTAAAAAATTGAGCGAGGAGCAAGGTATGACAGTTCTCATCTCTAGCCATATCTTGTCTGAACTCTATCAATTTTCAACCCGCTTTGGCATTATTGATCACGGTCACATCATCCGTGAAATCACTAAGGACGAATTCGAACATCTCAGCGAAGACTATATCGTTCTTAAAACTAACCAATTAGCCCTGGCTAGTCGCATTCTCCAAGACCAACTCTATCAACACTTCAAAGTGGTTAACAGCGACAATGAAATTCATATTTTTGACAAATCCCATGTTATAAAGGCAATTGTCAAAGAGCTGGTTAAACAAGAAGTTGACATCGATGAAATTTACTACAAACGTCAAGACTTAGAAAACTACTTCACACAACTAGTAGATTCAGAAAGGAGGTAGAGCCATGTTACACACTATTCACGCCGATTTCTATCGACTCTTCCGTTCTAAAGGATTTTGGATTTCTGAAATTATCCTAGCCCTAAACATTATTTCTGGTGTCCTATTGGGAGGCACAGGGCATGTAGGCGTAGAAACTGGGGCAAAACAAGCCGTTAAAAGCGCCTCTTCGTGGACTGGTGTCGGATCACTGATTAATTACTCTAGTAGTATCTCCATAACAGTCCTCTTCACTTTAATTGTGGTCTCTATCATTTTGGGTGTTGATTTAGCACAAAAATTGTACAAGAATAATCTCACCTCTGGTATTTCACGAAGCGGGTTCTTCTTCGCCAAGGCAACCGTCATTGTAGCGATTACTTTAGGACAACTCTTCCTGTCTTACGGCCTTGCCTTTGTTCTAGGTACTCTTTGCCACGGTCTTGGAACTGTACCTGATCACTTTGTTAGAAACTTTGCCTTAACTTTCCTTCTCCAACTCTTGTGTAATCTAGCTTGGGTAAGTCTGACCACGGTTGCCCTCTACCTCACACATTCTATCGTGACAACCTTTGTGACCTACACCCTTGGTTTGGTAGCTTTAACCGTACCAACAGCAATCTTCCCTAAAGTAGAAATTTTGAAATACTTGTCACTTAACTTTAATTACGCCATGACTGCAGATAAAACTATCATTCAAAATACTGCGATAGTAGCATTAGCATTTATCCTAGCATTCACAGCTTTGGGCATGATTACCTTTGAAAAACAAGATTTATGAGAACAAAAATAACATCGTGCACGCGCGCGATGTTATTTTTATTCTGTAACTTCAAATCCGTTTCTCTCCGGAGGTGCGAAACAATTCATATTTTTGATGTAGAAGTGTTTGTTTACTTTGAAGATATCTATTTTATTTACGAGAGTTTGTATAAATTTATGGATTCTTTCAAAATCTAAAATATAAAAAAAGTCACCAACAAAAGTTGACGACAACTAAAAAAGAGGACCAATGTCAGTAAGGGTTCTTTACAGCCCGAAGCTGAAGGTAGCACCGCACCCGTACCAGAAACTGGTACCTTTGAACGCTCTGTTACCAGTCGTCCTACGATATCCTCTCAACATCTTCATTCTATCACTGATAGTAAATAGAATCAAGAAAACAGTATGAATAATGTTACTTTCTATATTAAAAAAAATTCTAGAATCAAAGATTTTTTGCTAAATCAAATCGGTGGTTGAGTTGTTTTCCGAAATTATTTTAACCTCACTGTTAAATAAAACCATTCATTCTCATAGGCCAAATGTAACTCACCCGCTAAGACTTGGACTAAGTGTTCGGTGATATAAAGTCCAAGTCCAGAGGAATCCTCGGTATCTGACAGATTTTCAGAATAAAAGCGGGTCGTTAGTTGGTCCAGATGCTGTATCGGCTGTTGGACCATATTACTAACTGACAAATAAATGCCATCGTCCTTTTTCTGCAATGTCAGTTGAGCTTGAGTCTTACCATGTTTTAGAACATTACTGATAATATTCTGAAATAGACGTTCAAAAATATCAGCATCCATTTCGCATTGGATATCAGGGGTTACTTGAATATCTAGTGTAATCCCTGTCTCCTGAAACATGTCATAGTAAGGCAGGATAGACTTAACCACAAGTTGAGAAAAGTCCACATCTTGAAATTGTGGTTGGATGGCCCCCTCTGTTAATCGTCGATATTCCAACAAGGCTTCCAAACGCTTTGAAACAGTCAGTAGATTTTTAGAAATCTTCTCCATAGCCATGTCATCTTCACTACTACTTCGAAGACTTTGCTGAGCATAGCCGCTCGCTACTGTCAGTGGTGTTCGTATATCATGGGCAATATTACTGATAGCCATGTCCATGGTTTTCTTTTCTTGGAGAGCGACAAGCTTAGTCTTTTCAATTTGGGTAAAGAGAGACTCAATCCGATTCGTTAGGATAACCAATGATTTTGGCTGGTTTTTCAGAGTAATTCGTCGATGGCTTTCTTCAACTAGCTTTTCTTCAATCTGCTTTGAGAGAGATTTTACAGCCAAATAGTAACGAACTAGACAGGTAGTCGCTCCCAGAAGAAGTCCTATCAATACAATAAGCAGTCCTTCCATCAGTCTTCTCCTTTAAGTCGCACACCTAAGCCCCAAATCGTTTCGATATACTCCGTACCCGCATCCACTTGGGCTAGTTTCTTACGTAGATTACTCAACTGTGCATTCAATGTATTATCACCTGATAGATAAGGGGCTTCCCAAACCGTCTCATAAAGGTCCTCTTTAGTAAAAATTTTCTTTGGATTTTGAAGGAGTGTGTGGAAAATTTGAAACTCTTTCTTACCTAAACGAATGACTTTTCCCTGACAGGAGACTTCAAAACTGTCTGGGTTTATCGTGATATTTTTGACTTGATAGATGTTATCAGGCTTACTACTTCCCTTGCTGTGTTCACGTAGTTGAACCGAGACACGCGCATAAACTTCTTCAAAATCAAAGGGCTTAACGATATAATCATTTGCACCATCAAGTAAGTACTGACTAATCAAGTGCTTGTCACCCAAGGCTGTCAGCATAATGACAGGAACAGAGCTTCTTTGCCTGATAAACTTAAGCACTTCTTCGCCACCCTTACCCGGTAACATGATATCTAGGAGAACCAAATCAATCTCTTGACTTTGAAACAAAAGCTCTCCTTCGGTTCCAGAGTAGGCTTGGATAATATCATGTTCTTCAGAAAACAAGTTAAAAAGAATATTCTGGATATCCTCATTGTCTTCAATCTGTAAAATACGTGCCATGTCTTAATCCTCCAATGATACTACCGATTGTATACGCTCACTTTTTCTTTCATCTTAACAAAAAGCCAAATTAATGACAAGGTGCATTATGAGTTATTGATAGCATAAAAGGAAAAATAAAAACCGCAAGCCTCCACTTCCGAGACTTACGGTCAATTATTTATTAAGCAAAAGTCGTCACATCAGAAGCATTCAAACGAACAGACTCAAAGCCTTCTTCATTGGCTTTCCCAAGAGCAATGAGCAAAACTGGTACATGACGGTCTTCATCAAGTCCAAAGGCTTTGGCAAGCCCATCTTTTTTATAACCACCGATGGCGTTGGTATCATAACCATAAGAACGAGCAACCAACATCAACTGCATAGCAGCAAGGCTAGCATCAATGTGGACAATTTCATTCATCATTTCTCGAGGAGCATTTTCATACATTGGCACAATGCTTGACAGTTGTTTTTCTTTGACTTCTTCAGGCATTTTTCCTTGAGCAACAGCCTTACCGTAGATATCTTCAGCTCTTTCTTGGCTCTTCAAATCGGCAAAAATAAGGACCATGGCTGATGATGTTTCATTTTGCACACCATTGTAGCTGACGAAAGGTGTCAATTTTTCCTTGCCTTCCTCACTATCAACGACAACAAAACGCCAAGGTTGCATGTTGACTGATGATGGTGCTGTGACAGTTTTATCTAGGATTTCCAACAGTTCTTCTCGCGGAATCTTAATAGATGGATCAAAGTTACGAATGGAACGACGGTTATAAACGATATCTGAAAAATCATTGCTTACTACAGGCATCTTATGTCTCCTTTTTTTGATTAAATGAAAATAATATAATCAAAATTATAACACAAGACAATTGTTATCAAAAATATTTGCTACAGACGACTAAAGATTAGTTTCCTTGAGCCCTAGCCGTTTCACTTCAGATGAATAGTAAACCATGATGATAATAAGACTGAGTGTGATTAGCCAGATTGACTTAAGATGCACAAAATGCATCAGAACGGCTGAGACGATAGCGCCAACGACAAAGCTCCCTACGATAAAGCTATAATTGACAGCCTGACGACGATATTCTCTCTGATCACCACTTCCCTGAATGGCATAATAGATGGCCGTTAACATCCTTCGATAATTTCCTGAGGTCATAAATATCACGAAGGGATGATTCTCAATCTGACTGCCAGTAAAAGTCTTCATCATGATACCTGCAGAAAAAGCGATAATCGGGAGCTCAATCAAGGCATTTGAAGGTAGAAAAGGCAGGATAGCTGTCATCACACAAAGTGGAAGCAGACCATAAACTCGCCAATAGGCATTCTTACGCTGGTCTTTAAACCACATGCCAAAAAGAAAGCCTAAAGAAAAGAATAAGATTGAAAAGCAACGCAACAAGTTATAGTACATACTACTGTTCCGCCAGTCAGCGACCAAGAGAAGGATATTCCCAGTCTGTGTAGCAACCAAACTATGATAGTACATATGACAAAAGACATCCAAAGCTCCCCCTGAAAAACTAAGTAAATTTGCCATCATACGTGTATTCTGAGGCAAAAGATTTCGAGACTCCATTACGTAACTCCCATCTATAAATAAAAAATAACAGTTTCATTATAGCAAATTAAAAGAGACAAGAAAAAAGCAACCCTAACGAGTTGCTTGTAGTCCTATTAAAAATTAACGGAATCTGGGATATTATAAGTCTTGATACTAATAGATATCACGTCTATGACCGACTTCGAGGGCAAGTATGATTAGTTCATTGTCCTGAATATTGACAATAACACGATAGGCACCAATACGATAGCGCCATTGTCCAGTGCGATTGGCAACCAAGGCCTTACCCTTGGCTCTTGGATTATCTGTGACACGATTGAGATAAGACTTAATTTGTTTTCTGACGAAAGGCTCCAACTTTTTAAAATTTTTGGCAAATTTAGGGATGGGTACTATCTTATAGGTCATCCCAATTTAGCACCTCCCCACCGTTTTCAAGATAGTCTTCATATTCTGCCAAAGCCAAATCGGCTACTCTAGCGTCGTATTCATCCTCAATAGCGTCTAAAGTCTTGGTACGAATTAATTCTGACAAGGATACGCCTTCGAATTTCGCAATTGCCTGCATGAACTTCTTATCTGCTTCTGAAACCTTCAATGTAATTGTTGTCATACCCTTAACCTCGTTCTCTTTTGTAACACCATTGTATTACCACTCCTCCTTTTTGTCAATTTTGATAATAGGTTCATACTTTTATTCGTAAAACAATAGAAAAAAACAACCCTCACGAGTTGCTTGCAGTCCTATTAAAAATTAACTGTATCAGGATCATCCTGAGTTTTAATGCCTTGAATCTTATCCAATACTGCCATATCTTCCTCTGACAAATCAAAGTCAAAGATATCCAAGTTGGCTTCGATATTTTTTGCTGTCACTGACTTAGGTAGTGGCAAGAAACCTTTTTGAAGGCTCCAACGTAAGGCAACTTGAGCAACAGATTTTCCGTTACGTTCAGCCACTGCTTCTACGTCTTCATTTCCAAAAATGCTACCAGTACCTAGTGGACTGTAGGCTTCAAGAAGAATGTCACGCTCTTGGCAATAGGCAACCAAATCTTCTTGGGCACAACCTGGAGCCAAAAGAATTTGATTGACATGTGGCACAATTTCAGCCGTTTCAAGGAGAGCATCAAGATGATGCTGCATAAAGTTAGACACACCGATAGCACGCACCTTACCATCTTTGTAGGCTTCTTCCATTGCCTTCCAAGCACCTGCATTGCCAACCTTCCAAGCATCATTCTCACGAAGAGACTTTGGATTAGGCCAGTGGATGAGCAAAAGATCCAAATAATCCACACCTAGTCTTTCAAGAGACTCGTCGATAGAGGCCTTAGCCAAATCGTAATCGTGCTTGTCATTCCAGAGTTTAGTCGTTAGGAAAATATCCTCACGCGCCACATCACTATCTGCAATCGCCTTACCTACAGAAACCTCGTTACCGTAGATTTGCGCCGTATCAATATGTGTGTAACCCGCCTTAAGTGCGAAACTAACGCTGTTATAAGCTTCTTCCCCTTCTGGAATCTGCCAAGTCCCAAAACCAATTTTAGGAATCGTAACGCCATTTGAAAGTGTATATGTTTCCATCCTGTTCTCCTTTTCAAGTTGTAACAGAATTATCTTAAAGGATATAAGATAAAATTGCAAAGATTTGCTATGGCTTGTTTGATGAATAGTTCCTTACTTCTTTTTCCGCTTCTTTTTAAAGACAACACCATTTTCTTTAAGGATTTCCATGCTCACCTTTCCAACTCCTCTAATCGCTGCTACTTCCTCTTCCGTTTTCTTTTTAAAATCTTTAAATTCTATTAAGCTATGTTGACGAAGTATACGCTCCACACTTATTGAAAGTCCTTGGAGGGCTTTGCTTGGTTCTATACTTTTTTCCAATTCTCTAATTAGTTTGTGCAATTCTGGATTTTTCTTTTTCGCAACATGTCTTTGTGGACGTTTTGCACGATATTTTTCGATTAACCAAGTAAAATAATATTCTGACTGGGACAGATCAACGACTTGATTAAAAACCATTAAAAGACTTTGCATACTATTGGCTTCAAATAAGATAGGGTTGACTTTAAGCGTTTCGGCAACTAGACGCTCTTCATCACCTTGTTCAATCATTTTTAAATAATTTTCGAACTCTGGATTTTTTGCATAGAGAAGATCAAAATAGAAATCCGCATCCTCACTATGTCCCGTCATTAGAGAGACCGTCATCATTGGTACTATCATCAAATCTTCTTCGTGATATTCCATTTGCTCACATTCGAAAAAGCTTTTAGCCTTATCAAACTCCTCCAGATTACAATAGGTAGCCATCAATTCGTAACAGACTCCCATGTGATCTTGAACATCTATCTCTAGAATCTCTTCAAATTCCTTAATAGCAAACCGCTTCATACTGTTGCTTAAATAAAATTTAGCAAGATTATACTTCAAAGACAAATAAGGACGCTCGTCAAGATTAGCCCAGCCCATTTTTGGACCTTGATCCCACTTGGACCTTTGCTCTTTTTCTAAAGCAATTAGGCCTTTTAGATGTTCAAGTGGACTTTGAAAAGTTAAGAGCATCTGCTTAGCATCAAGATTTTCAGGATCTAGTTTTAAAGCTTCTGTCAAAAATTCCTGACTTCTCGAAGGATCTTCCTCGTGATAATGATAAGCCTCTTCAATGAGTTTCCAAGCTCTCTCCTGCTTTGAATCAGGGGAAGTAATCTCATCAAAAAGCCCTTGGTTGTATTGTCTTGCAAAATCTTCAAGAGCCATGTCCACACTGAGATACTCTGTAATATGTTCTTCTAAGAATGCTTCTGCTTTTTTTGTGAAGTCTTCAAAAGATGATGTCATCAATCTTCTCCAATCTATGTTTATTTCTCTAACTACTATTGTATACGTTTTCATAGAACATTACTATATTCTAAGTGAAATCAACAACCTCTTAAATTTTTATTGACAAAAATAGTCGCCAATCACAATACAGATAAGAATCCATAGAGTCTTATTTTTGGACATCTAGACTCAAAGTTGTACACTCATATTAGATAGAGTGCCATTGGACGATTAACATCAAGGCATAATCTTCAAGTTTCATTTAAAGCTACAAAAAATCATTAACGTCTTGGGAGTGGTTTAGTTCCTTTTCTATATCAATAACTTTAACTCACTTTTTCATAATTTTACTTGACCACTCCCATTTTTAAAGGAATTGAAAACTGAGTTAAATTTTAAAAGGAAACAGAGATCTGTTTCCTTTTTTCTTACTTCAAACCATGACAAAAGGAAACCCTTTCGAGTTTCCTTTATCATATATATCGTTGGAGGCAAAGTCCAATAATACTTTAGTTGAGTGGTTCAATCACGAAACTCAATTGATAGCTATCTGCTGAGCTAACCAAGAATTCGTCATGAACTGGAGCACCCCATGAGTCGTCACCACCGACACCCATTTGAGCAGCAAGAACTTTAATCCATGTAGCATCAGATTGTTGCAACTCATATTGATGACGAGCATTTTCAATTTGTTCAGTACTGTTACGCAAAGCACTGAATTCGAATGCCTTATTAAGTGCGGTGAATTTAAGACCATTATGGTTATCATCAGAAACTGTAAATTCACGAGTTCCATAGTGATTACCAGATTCTTGTGGCATTAGATATGGAGCAAATGTCTTTTCAACAGAAGTTTCATATCGACCAAGATAGGCACCAGGAAGTTTATCAAGGTAGCTTTCTTCTGCACCGTATCCATAATAGCTAAGGTTTGTAAATTGTGAACCGATAGCAAATTCTAGACCAAATTCAGGGAAGTTTGGCAAACCTGCTTTACCATCATAGTTTGCAGTAACAAAGATTCTACCCTTGTAGTCAACTTGATAAGTTACCTTAACTTCGACATCAGACAAGCCTGGCAATTCATGAACATAAGTCACTTTAACAGAGTCATCTTCGATTTGAATTTGAGTATCTGTAACTTTACTATAGTTTCCAGCAACTTTCCAGCCTGCCATTTCGAATGGATATCCAGCACCACGATCGTTGTCGGTGTAAGCACGAGTAAAGTTAAGTTTAGGACCTTTCTCAATGAATTCAACACCGTTATACTTAGCAGATACTAGCGTATTTTGTGCACGTGAAAGCAAGATAGAGAAGTTTTGTCCTTGAATTCCGATGTTGAAGTCGCCTTCAACAACATTCAAAGGTGCTTTAACTGGTGTTTCAGTGCTAATCTTTTCAGCAACATATTGACCACGAACAATTTCATGTCCTTTTGGAGCCCATTCAGTTGCTTCATTCTGAACACAAGCAACTTCATAAATTCGTTCAGCATTTGAAGCTCCAACAGCGAATTCTACTGGGAATGTTGCTTCTTCACCTGGTTTAACATCAAAGTGATATTCACTTTCGCTAACTTTTCTACCATCTTCGTAAACTCTAGCTAGGAAAGTATAAGCAGAAAGATCTTCAAAGACATTATCATTCTTGATAGTTACTGATTTTTCATCAACAGCAATCTTAATATTAGAGTAAAGATGTTTAACTGTTTGAAGTTTTGGAGTTAGGGTACGATCTGCGAAGACAATACCATTTCCACAAAATTCGTAGTCAGAAGGTCTATCATGCCAGTCACCACCATATGATAGGAATTCGCTACCATTTGGAAGTGGTTTGTAAATAGCTTGGTCAATGAAGTCCCAAATAAATCCACCTTGGTATTCTGGATATTTCTCTAAGTCAGTGTAGAGTTTCAATCCACCACCAGAGTTACCCATTGTGTGCATGTATTCACATGAAATATAAGGTTTTTGAGGATTGTTAGTGAGGTATTCTTCAATATCAGCTGGTTTCGCATACATACGACTTTCGATGTCTGTAATGTAATCAAATTCACGACACCATGTAACACCTTCATAGTGAACTGGACGAGTATTGTCAACACTACGGAAGTAATCAGCCATGTCAGCAATATCTTTACCAGCATATGATTCATTACCACAAGACCAAATGATAACACTAGCATGGTTCTTATCACGTTGGAACATGTTATTGGCACGATCCAAACAAGCAGGCAACCATTCTGGTTCACTAGCTGGGATATTCCATGAAGGTTCGCTTAGACCAAGTTTTTGCCATGTACCGTGTGTTTCAAGGTTGGCTTCATCGATAACATAAAGTCCATATTCATCACACAATTCATACCAACGTGTTTGGTTAGGATAGTGAGAAGTACGAACAGCATTGATGTTATGTTGTTTCATTACTTTGATATCCCAAAGCATATCTTCTTCAGTGATACAACGTCCTGTTCTAGCGTTAAATTCGTGTCTGTTAACCCCTTTAAAGACAATTCTCTTACCATTCAAAAGCATGAGTTTATCTTTAATTTCAAAGTGTCTAAATCCAACTTTAACTGGAACGACTTCAACAACTTGGTCATCATCCAAAACATGAAGGGTCAAATTGTAAAGTTTAGGACTTTCAGCACTCCAAGGTTTGATTTGCAAACCTTCAAGACTTACATATAGTTCACCGTCAGCATTAACAGATGCATCACCTTCTGTAACGATGCCTTCATGATCTGAAAGAACATATTTAATTTTCTTATCTTCGTAATCACCAACAGTCTTCAAATCAATATCCAATTGACCTGCTTTTGTTTGGTAATCATAATCTCCCTTAACAAAGAGATCTTGAACGTGAACTTTTGGAATAGCGTACAAGTAAACATCTCTGAAAATACCGTACAGTCTCCAGAAGTCTTGGTCTTCCAACCAGCTTGCTGTAGAGTAACGATAAACAGCTACCGCTAACTTGTTATCACCTCCAACAAGGTAATCACTAATTTCAAATTCACTAGGTGTAAATGAATCTTCACTGTATCCTACGAAGTTACCATTGACCCATACAAAGATGGAAGTGGCAACCCCTTGGAATGAGATAAATACTTTTTTATCTTTTAATGCATCATTTAAGGTAAAATGTTTAACATATGATGCAACAGCATTTGATTCTTGAGGAACTTGAGGTGGACGAAGGAATTCTTTACCATCCCAAGGATATTGGGTATTCACATATTGTGGAGAACCAAAACCTTGAAGCTCTAAATGACCTGGTACATTGATGAAATTCAAATCAGTTTCATCAAATTCTGTTTTATAAAAGTCTTTTAAAACTTGATTTGTATTCTGAGCATAGTGAATTTTCCATTTTCCATTAAGAGATTGTCTTAACTTCATCTCCCCTTCAGAAAATTCTGCAAGAGATTCAAAATACTTATGATCTGAGTGAGCGTCAACAGTATTAACGCTAACAATCTTTGGATCGTTTAAGTAAGTTTGAATTTTTTCAGTCGTGTTCATAGATTATTCTCCTTTTTTGAAGGTAATAACTTCAGACAAAGCTTCTACCTTTTCTCCAACTTCTTGTTCAAGATGGAAAGCACTGAATTTTTCTGAATTGGTTACAGTGACAAGTACTGTGTCATCAAGACCATTTTTCTCAATAATTGGTGACCAGAACTCAAGAAGTTTTTGTCCAACTTCAACACGATCACCTTGTTCTACGTAACTAATGAATCCTTCACCTTTAAGTTTAACTGTTCCGATACCAACGTGGATAAGAACAATGACACCATCTTCACTTTCAATACCAACTGCATGGCGAGTAGGAAGAACTTGACGAATGGTACCACTAATTGGTGCAAAGACAGCTCCATCAGTAGGTTTAATGGCGAAACCTTTACCCATGCTACCTGAAGCAAAGTGTTCATCATTAACACTTGAGAGGTCAACCAAATGACCAGTTGTAGGGTTTACAAGAGATACGACGTTAGCTTTAACTTCATTTTCAGAAGTTGCTACGCTAAAGCGATGTTCCAATTCTTCAACAATTTCAGCGTGACGTGCTTCAGTCAAAGTGATTTTACGAGCAATAATGAAGGCTCCGATCAGCATTGCTGCTGCTGGGAAACCAAACATGCTAAGCTTAAAGATAGACTGTTGATGTGTTGTAATTGTTGATGCTGAGGCACCTGTTGTCATACCAGCAGCTACGGCAATTGTAGAAACAAGCCAGTTTGACATCGCACCACCAAGTTTATCAACAAGTGGACGAACTGACAAAGTAAGTGATTCATCACGGTGTCCCAATTTCCATTGACCATATTCTACTGAGTCAGAGATAATCATGAGGATAACAAGGAACACAAGAGGTTGTGGAATAAAGAAGAGTTCAGCAGCAGTCAAGATCATTGGAAGTGATGTTCCTGCAATACTAAAGATTCCGATACCACCGAGCATTACTGCAATACATCCATAGAACAAACGTTTACGGTTGAATTTACCAGCTAGGCTAGGGAAGAGTGAAACTGAAACCAAACCAACAACTGTATTCAATCCGTAAAGGATTGAATATTTCCCTGGATCACCAAGGATAAATGTGAAGTAAAAAAGTTGAAGAGCATTAAGTGTATTAATACCAAGACCATAGAACCAATATCCGAGAGACAACCACATCAATTGGTCGTTTTTACCAAGAACTTTAAAGACTTGTTTAAGGCTAGTTTTTTCTTTGTTATCACGAAGTTTTGACTCAACTTCACGTGTACCAATACCAACAGCAATTGATGTAATCACACCAATGAGAGCAACGATAAATGCAAACCAGAACCATCCAGATTTATCTCCAGAGCCACTACTGTTCGTCATAGAGAAGAACAAAACGATTGGCATGATGGCAACACCTACAATATTGGCACCAATCGTAGAACCAATACGGGCAAAAGTTGCCATTTTTTCACGTTCATGACTGTCAAGAGACAAGGCAGGAATCATTGACCAGAAACCGATATCTTTAATTGAGTAGAAGACATCCATTACAAGGTAGATAATTCCGAAAAGTACAAGGTACAAGAAAGGATTTGTTTTATTCAAACCACCTAAATCGGTGAAGAGAAGCAACAAGGCGATAGAACTGATGATACCACCACCAACTACCCATGGTTTGAATTTACCATACTTAGTATGAGTGTTATCAATCATGTTACCGATCAATGGATCGATAAATACTTCCAAGATACGCAAAATAGCGATGATGTTAGTAATTAATAGTACGTAGTGACTATTTTGCTTTGGATCACCTGTGTTAAACAAGTGAGTTGTCACAAACATGATAAAGTATGTTGACAACGTTGCATAGAAGACGTCGTTACCAAAAGCACCAGCTGAATAGGATAGACGAGACTTCATTTGACCTTTAGATTTTCCCATTACGAAAACCTCCTGTTAGTTGTTTTTTGAATACGCTTACATTATATAAGTATTAGTTTAAATCGTCAATAGTTTTAGTGATTTTTTACTAAACTTTTACTAAAACATGATTATTTTGATGAATTAAAATATTGGAAACCGATTTCATAGCTTACACTATGACCCTCCTCCAAGATGATATCTCCAAAATCTGTATGATTAACGGCATCTGGGAGTGTTTGAGCTTCCATAGCTATAGCTTCTCGTCCTTTTGCAATTGTTCCTCGATCTCTCGCAAAGTAAATATTATCCTCTATAATATCCATAGTATAAATAACTAAACCATTTCTGTTTGAGAAGATTTCGATACCATCTCCACTCTCTTTATCATGGAGAACAGCTACTTCTTTCACATGATCACAAGTTTCCCCTCCAACTACAAAGGCATCATCAAAACCATTATTTGCTTCAATTCGAGGTAGCAAGTCAGTTGTCTTTCTGAAATCATAATTCGTTCCATCTACATTAATTTTTTGTCCTGTTGGAATTAACTCAGAATCCAACTCTAAACGATAGTCTGAATAGATTTGTAACTCATGACTTGATAAATCCTGTTTGTCGCTAAGATTAAAGTAAACATGGTTTGTCGGATTAAAGACTGTTGACTCTGTAACATCGAAGGCTTCAAAGAGTATTGTTAAGCGGTTATTATTGTTAAGTCTATAACTAATAGAGACTGTAACATCACCAGGAAAGCCATCTACACTTGAATAAAGTCTTCTAATAAATTTTGTCTCAACATATTCATCATTCAGGTTTGTGACATAGTTCCAATTTTGAACCTGCATTCCTTTTGGACCGCCATGTAAACAGTTTTCTCCCTCATTCTTAGGAAGACTATAGAGAACCATATTGTGAGTATACGAAGCTTTCCCAATTCTTCCAGCAACCCTTCCAATGGACTGGCAGGCACATAAGTTATTCTTATAGTAATCCTCGTAATCACTGAAACCAAGTACTATATTTTTAAGAGCACCAGTTTCCGTTGGAACCAAAAACTCCTGAAGTGTAGCACCTGTTGTGAGTGTGGAAATGACAACACCATTATTATTTTCCATTGAAATTTTACTGACATCGCCTGAATCAACTTTTCCAATAATTTCGCAGCTTATTTTCATATTTTTTCCTCAAAAAACAAAGAGTACAATAATTATATATACTCTTTGACCCTTTGTTTATTATTTTAATTATCCTCGATCATCGTACCCTTTTGGATGGCTAGAATGCCATGCCCAAGCACTTGCGATGATTTTTTCGATGTTATCAAATTGTGGTTTCCATCCAAGAACTGTACGTGCTTTTTCAGATGAAGCAATCAATGTATCAGGATCACCAGGACGACGATCAGCTTTCTCAGCTGGGATTTCTTTACCAGTTACCTTACGAGCGGCTTCAAGAATTTGAAGGTTTGAGAATCCCGTTGATGAACCTAAGTTAAAGGCTGTAGATTCATTACCTTTACGAAGATATTCAACAGCAAGGAGGTGAGCATCAGCCAAGTCAAATGGGTGAACATAGTCACGAACATTTGTACCATCAGGAGTGTTGTAGTCATCACCAAAAATCATGATTTTTTCACGAACACCTTGAGCTACTTGAAGGATAATTGGGAGAAGGTGAGTTTCTGGACCATGGTCTTCACCGATAGATCCATCAGGTTTTGCACCAGCAACGTTGAAGTAACGAAGTGGCACATATTTAATACCATAAGCTTTATCAGACCACTTCATGATAGTTTCCATCATCAACTTACTTTCACCATATGGGTTGATAGGATTTTGTGGTGTTGTTTCAAGAATTGGAATTTCTTCTGGGATACCGTAAGTTGCTGCTGTTGATGAGAAGACAATGTATTTAACACCGCATTCGTTCATAACTTCAAGCAATTTAACCATTCCAGCTGTATTGTTATCAAAATATTTGAGTGGTTTTTCCATTGATTCACCAACCAATGAATAGGCCGCAAAGTGAATAACGGCATCAACATCAGGATTTTCTTTGAAGACCTTTCTCATAAAATCTTGATCAGAGAGATCGCCTTGGTAGAAAATAGCATCTGGATGTACGGCAGCACGGTGACCGGTTACCAAACTATCTACTACTACTACTTTTTCTTGACCTTTTTCAACTAAGCGATCAACCATGTGAGAACCGATATAACCAGCTCCACCTAATACTAAAATTGCCATTTCTTATCTCCTTTCTTCAGAAAAAACAATTAATCAGCTAAATTTACAAAATCTACAAATGCTTTAAACTGATCTAAGCCTTCACTATTAGTCTTATAAACACCAGCATCTTCCAACACACGAGCGAAAATATCAGCAACTGATTGGCGAACAACTTTCTTCGCATCATCAGCTGTCACATTTGGATTTTCGGCCTTAAGTTTATCCGCCCATTCTTGGTGCATTGGAGCAACTTGGTTACCTTGACCTAATAGATAATCTTCAACATCTTTAAGTTCTGTTTTCAAACGAGGAGGAAGAATGGCCAATCCCATAACTTCAATCAAACCAATGTTTTCTTTTTTAATATGTTGAACATCTTTATGTGGGTGGTAGATACCGTCTGGATGTTCTTCAGAAGTTTGATTGTCACGAAGAACCAAATCTAATTCAAATTTACCGTCTTTTCTACGAGCAATTGGGGTAATGGTGTGGTGAGGTTGTCCATCAGACTCAGCCAAGACACCAACTTTTTCGTCTGAATAACCACGCCAACAATTTAAAATTTTGGTTGCAAGAGCAATAAGTCTTTCCTTGTCTTCACTTCTAAGACGAAGAACAGACATAGGCCAATTAACGATACCAGTCTCAACATCAGAGTATCCATCAAAGCTAACTTTTTCTTTAATGCCTGCTACTTCCATTGGGAAGGTGTGGCGACCACCTTGATAGTGTTCGTGTGTAAGAATTGAACCACCTACAATTGGAAGATCGGCATTTGAACCTGCAAAGTAACCAGGAAATGCTTCAACAATTGATAGGAGACGACCAAATGTCAATGGACTGATGTGCATTGGTTCGTGCTTACCATAAAAGAAGATAGAATGTTCATTAAAGTAAGCATATGGTGAATATTGGAAGCCCCAATCATTTCCTTCCATTTGGAAACGAATAACACGGTGATTACTACGAGCTGGGTGATTGATGCGACCAAGATAACCTTCATTTTCCATACAAAGTTGGCATTTTGGATAATCAGAAGCTACCGCATTTTTAGCTGCAGCGATGGCTTTTGGATCTTTTTCAGGTTTTGAAAGGTTAATCGTAATTTCCAAGTCACCGTATTTAGTAGGTGCTTTATAAGCAATATTTTGTGCAATGGCTTTGACTTTCACATAATCATTGCGTTTACTTTGTGCATAAAAGTCAGCAATTGCTTGCTCTGGGGCAGATTTATAAGTATCCCAGAAGTTACGATTGACAGCACTAGGGCTTGGTGTAATCAAGTCCATGAGTTGAGCACCGATGATATCTTGTTCTTCATTAAGTTCACCTACAGAACCAGCTTTAACACCTGCTTGAAGCAACTGGTCTTTAAGGTCAATCAACTCAGAGCTATCTGTTTCAACATCAGCAACTCCTTCTCCAACCAAAGCAAAAACTTTGTTTGTCAAATAGATACGGTCCAATTCCTCATAATCACTATTTTCAATAACCAGAGTTACAAAAGTGTTTACTAAATTTTCAGCCATAATCTCTACTTCTTTCTCATTAATCAAGTACTCGTGAACCGCCAGCTACTTCAGCAATATAGAAGCTTGGTGCATAACCAACGACTTCTTCATAACGTTGACCAACTGCTTTTTTGAAATCTTCAACTTTATCTTTGTTTACTAACGCGATGGCACATCCACCAAATCCCGCTCCTGTCATACGAGCTCCAAGAACACCTTCTTGTTCCCATGCTGTGTGTGCCAAAGTATCAAGTTCAAGACCTGTAACTTCGTAATCATGTTCCAATGACACGTGAGAAGCATTCATAAGACGACCAAAGCCTTCCAAATCACCTGATTCAAGTGCTTTACGAGCTTGAAGTGTACGTTGATTTTCAAGAACTGCGTGACGGGCACGTTTGATACGGTTTTCGTCTTTAATCAAGTAGCTGTATGCGTCAAATGTCCAGAGGTCCAATTCACCAAGTGTTTGGATATCAAGCTTTTCTTGGAGTTCAGATACTGCTGTTTCACATTCAGCACGACGTTCATTGTATTTAGAATCAGCCAATTCACGACGTTTGTTAGTGTTCATGATGACAACAACATTGTCTTTAAGGTCAAGTGGTACCAAGTCATACTCTAAAGTATTTGTATCCAAGTAAATCGCACGTTGTTCAGCTCCCATACCAATAGCGAATTGGTCCATGATACCAGAGTTAACGCCGATAAAGTCATTTTCAGTTTGCTTACCGATTTTAACCAAGTCAAGGCGTTCCAATTTAAGGTCATAAAGTTTTTCAGCAATAACACCAATCAACAATTCCAAAGATGATGACGATGACAAGCCTGATCCATTTGGAATGTTACCATAGATGTAAATATCCATACCTGAATCAATCGTATGACCAGCTTCTTGCAAGAAATGAAGAACACCTTTTGGATAGTTTGTCCAGTTGTGTTCTTTTTCAAAACGAAGATTTTCAAGTGGTACTTCGATGATGCCTTTATCCTCAAAGTTACCTGAGAAGAAACGCAAAACTTTGTCATCACGTTTGCGGGCCGCTCCGTAAGTACCTAGGGTAATGGCTGCTGGAAATACATGACCACCGTTGTAGTCCGTATGCTCACCAATCAAATTAATACGACCTGGAGAAAAGAAAGTATGTTCTGCTTCTACACCAAAAACTTCTTTAAACTTTTCTCTTAACTGTGATGTCTTCATAGGATGTACCTCACTTATTCTTTTTTACACTAACAGTGTAACCCCTTTCACAAGGAAAATCAATATTTTTACTGTTTTTTTAGTAAAAAATAGGTAAAATATTAGAAATTATGATATACTTTGGATGAAAGGAGAACAATATGGCTACATTAAAAGATATCGCAAAATTGGCTGATGTATCAATCGCAACTGTTTCACGTGTTCTCAACCAAGATGAAAACCTCTCCGTTACTGAAGAAACCAGGCACCGTATTTTAACTGCGGCAGATGAAATCGGATATACCAAACATCAGAAAATCGGAAACTTGAAAAAAGAAAAACATCAAGTGGCAATTATCCAATGGGTAAGTGAGGAAGATGAGTTAGACGATCTCTACTACTACAACATTCGGCTTGGAATTGAAACAAGAGCCCATGAGCTAGACTACGAGATGCTTCGTTATTTCAATGACATTCCTTTTAGTCTCGCTGAAGAAGTCATAGGTATACTTTGTATCGGAAAGTTTAGTCGTGAACAGATTACTGAATTGGAATCATTGGGTAGATCACTGGTCTTTGTAGATAGTGATACCCTACTTCAGGGACATCCTTGTGTGACAACTGACTTTGAAAATGCTGTTCAAACGGCACTAAGTTATCTCACTGAGCAAGGGTGTAAGAGCATCGGTCTTTTAACAGGGCAAGAAAAAACAACGGATTCAACTGAAATCGTTCCGGAGCCTCGTTTACGTTCTTATCGTAACTACTGTATTGAAAAGAGCATCTATGACCCTCTTTTGATTCTTTCAGGTAATTTTACAGTTCGATCTGGCTATGACCTTTTAGCCTCTAAAATAGCAAGTGGTACACCCCTACCAGATGCCTACTTTGCAGCTAGTGACAGTCTGGCTATCGGTGCTCTTAGAGCCCTTCAGGAAAATGGCATTAATGTCCCAGAAGATATCCAGATTATCTCCTTTAATGACACCAGTCTAGCCAAACAAGTTTATCCGCCACTTTCTAGTGTTACTGTTTATACCGAAGAAATGGGACGAACGGCCATGGATGTCCTTAATAAACAAGTCTTGGCTCCAAGAGAAATCCCGACACTTACTATGTTAGGCACTAAACTGACTCTGAGAGAAAGTACGAAATAACAACTATTTAATAGAAAAATGTGGTCGCCAACAGTTAGTTGACAACCACTTTTCTTTTTATTTCACTTTCACACAAATAGCATCCCAGGCTTGGAGTTTGCCTTGGTCTGTAATTGGCTCTAATTCGGTATTTGCGATGACGACTTCTGCGACTTCAAAATCATAATCAAAGTCTTGTTCTTGGTCTGATAGATTAACTGCAATTAGATAGCTGCTATCCTGAGTCTTACGGATATAGGCAAAGACCTTATCGGCAGTTTCCAAGAGTTCAAAGTCAGCATCAATCAACCAATCCTGTGTTTTGCGAAGCTCAACCAGTTTCTGATAGGTATAGAAAATCGAATCTGGATTAGCAAGGGCTGAGGCAACATTGATATCTTTATAGTTAGGATTAACAGCTAGCCATGTTTGTTCTGCTGAGCTAAAGCCAGCATTTTTAGACGTATCCCATTGCATTGGTGTTCGAGCATTGTCACGACCCACCTGACGGATTTGGTCCATGATAACTTCTATCGATGCCCCTTTTTCGAGAGCTTCTTTGGCATAGTTGAGAGATTCAATGTCATTCAATTCTTCCAAAGTTCTAAAAGGATAATTGGTCATGCCGATTTCTTCACCTTGATAAATGTAAGGTGTTCCTCTCATCAGATGAAGGAGGATAGCCAAGGCCTTAGCTGACTTCTCACGATAGACACCAGTATCTCCCCACATTGAGAGAATACGAGGCAGATCATGATTATTCCAAAAAAGTGAGTTCCACCCTTGTCCCAACTCTAACTCGGTTTGCCATTTATTAAAAATAGTCTTAAGTGCTGAAACATCCAACTCCTTCTCATACTCCCATTTAGGACTATCTGGCTTATGCTGAAGTCCAATATGTTCAAACTGGAAAACCATAGAAAGTTCTTGATTATCAGGATTTGAATACTGTTTAGCAATTTCAGGTGTTGCTCCCCAGGTTTCACCAACGGTTAGAAGGTCGTGCTTTCCAAAGCTTGCCTGGCTCATCTCCTTGATATAATCGTGAAGTTTTGGACCGTTTGTATCAATCAGTTGATCTGGGATCTTACCAATCATATCAATCACATCCATGCGGAAACCACCGATTCCCTTATCAATCCAGAAATTCATCATGTCATAAACTTTCTGGCGCAACTGTGGATTTTCCCAATTGAGGTCTGGCTGTTTCTTACTAAAGAAATGCAGATAATATTGACCTGAGGTCTCATCATATTCCCAAGCAGAGCCACTAAAGATAGATACTAACTCATTAGGTTTGTCTCGCCAGATGTAGAAATCTCGTTCAAGACTTTCTGGATTTTCACGCGCTTCGATGAACCATGCATGCTCATCAGACGTATGGTTAACCACCAAGTCCATAACAATTTGAATATCACGCTTCTTGGCTTCCGCCAAAAGCTCATCCATGTCACTCATATCCCCAAAAATATCCGCAATAGCCTCATAGTTAGCAATATCATAACCATTGTCGTCCATTGGGCTATCATAAACAGGAGAAAGCCAAAGAGCTGTAATTCCGAGTTTTTGAAGATAATCTAGTTTACTTGTAATCCCCTTGAGGTCACCGATGCCATCACCGTTGGAATCCATGAACGACTTGGGGTAAATTTGATAAATTGTAGCCTTGTGCCACCAGTATTTTTGCATGATTCTACTCCTCGTAGTTATTATTATCGTGAGTCTGATAGTTCTATTTTACGTTTTTCTAGAAGTTATGCAAGCGTTTTCTTTTGTTGTTTAAAACATTTCAATGACCTATACTCCGGACTCCATAAACTTTTGGTAATATTGAAAAATAATAGAGTTGAAATGTAAGGTTAGCCTTTGCTTATTTTAACAATACAAAAAATGACAGTTAATACCTTAACCGTCGCTTTTTACTTTTTGGGCAAGACCATAACAAAGCGCCTCCCCGTAGAACTTTCTTCAAATCTATAGCTAAGTTCCTCATGCTCTAAAAGGTATTTGACCACAAAAAGGCCTAATCCTCCTTCTTTCTTAGACTGAGCTTTAGTTGAAATATTTTCTTTAGATACACTCGTATTTTCAATGACAAAATCAGTTCCTCCATTTTCTAAACCTATTCGAACCACTCCACCCTTATCAGAATGCTTGACGGCATTACTGATAATATTTGAGAGAACCAATTTCAAAATAGCTAAATTCATGAAAATACTAGTTATCGGAAGATAATTTTCAATTGATAGGGAGCGAGTCTCAACCAACACTTGATTTTGAGTGAGTATGCGATTTACCACATCATCTAACTGGATCCACTCCTTTTCACCACCTAATTCTTGGATAGAAGATAGGGACAGGATTTCCAGGACGATCTGGTTCATCTCATCGACGATATCGAGGGACACCGATAGGTAGCGGTCCCGATCCTTGTAGCGACCAATATTATCTCGCATATTTTCTAGGATAATTTTCAAGCTAGCTAGAGGCGTCTTGAGTTCATGCGAAGCCCCTCTTAGAAATTCGACCTTCATCTGCTCCAACTTCAGATTTTCCTGTTTCTGCTGCTCTAGATTGTCGATCACCTCTAGGAGATGATGATAGAGGTCGTTGATCTGTTGCTTAAGGACGCCGATCTCATCCTGCGAGTGAATAGGAAGACTGGCTGTCCGATCCAGCCGCTTCATCCGCTTGGTCATCTGCTTGATCTCAAGGATCGGAGCAGAAATCATGCGGGCATAGAGATAGGAGGCAATCAGCGATAGAACAAAGGAAGCAAGGAGACTATAGGGAAGAAAGCCCAGACTAATGTCCCGCGCTTCCTTTTGCGAATCGACGGTCGCTAAGAATTGCAAGGTTAAGTCTTTCCCTTCCTTGGTCTGAATCTTTCGCTCTTCAATAACCAGAGAATTATTCTGGCTGTCAGGGTTCACGAGCAGGTCATCCTTGACCTCTAGGGCATTTTGTTTTTCCTTGCCCTTGATTGTGACCTTGATATCGTTGGTCTTGGAATATAGGTCGATGACAGACTCAATGGTTCCTTCTTCCTGACCTTGGAAACTCTTGGCTAGGGCTTGCGATTTCTTCAAAATCGTCTGGCGCTGAGACTCGATATAGGTCGACGGGAAAATAAAGTAAACCGAAGCGTGTAGAAGGATGACTAAGCCACTAAAAAGGGCAAATGTGATCAGAAAGATCTTTGCAAAGATACTCCGTTTGGTCATGGTCTCTCCAATTTATAGCCGACATTGCGTACCGTGACGATACAGTCCAGCTCTAGTTTTTTTCGTAGTTCCTTGATATAGACATCGATCACCCGGTCAAAGGGAATCTCCTCTGTCTCCTTCCAGACGGCATCAAGGATCTGAGATCGGGTCCGGGCCTTGCCTTCATGCTGGAGCAGGTATTCCAAGATTTCCAACTCCTTGGCGTTCATGGAAATAGCCTGCCCAGCTAGACTGGCGGTATAACTCTCAAAATCCACCCGCACATCTCCATATGTGAAAACCCGGGAAGGTTGGAACTTTTTAAAAATAGCTTCGATACGGACCTTCAAGAGGGACAAAGAGAAGGGTTTTTCCAGGTAGCCGTCCGCCAACTCTCCAAAGGCTGTCAACTTATAGTCCTCGTCATGAAAGGCCGTCAGCATGAGGACAGGGACCGAGCTAGTCTTCCGGATAGTCTTGAGCACTTCCAAGCCATTGAGGATAGGAAGCTGGATATCTAGCAAGACCAGATCTGGCGCTTCTCTGTGAAAGAGGTCCAGGGCCTCCTGCCCATCACCTGCTTCAAAGACATCATGGCCACATTCCATGAGATAGTCGCTCATCCCTTCTCGAATCAGAACTTCATCTTCTACGATTAGTATCTTCATACATTATCCTTTTAATCTATATATGGTCTCTTTCTTCCATTATACCGTTTTTTATAGATGCAGCAAACTTATCATTCAACATCAACTAAGAGGTCCTTGGGTTTCTTGTGAAGAAGCCAGCGAGAGGAAATCAAGGATACCAAGCTTAAAATAAATCCACCGACTAGAATGACTACCAAAAGTTGCTTAGGTTGGACTGTCATGTGAATCTGAGTTAGAGTCTTACTGAAGCTTTCTGCCTCAGCCCCTCCACCAAGATTTGCAGCTAGAGATTCTTTGGTCATTTGCTTATTGATACCTTCTGTTACATTGGAAAGGACTGTATTACCAACTTTTTCGGCAAAGAAACTAGCTAAACCATATGACAAAAGAAAGGCTGGTAAGGCAATCATCAGCAATTCTATTAAAAACTGACCCGCAACCTGTGTCTTTTTAAGTCCCAAGGCCAAAAAGATACCAACTTCTCTACGACGAGCATTTAACCATAAAATTAACAGAAGGGTTAGCAATAAACTTGTAAAAATGAGACTTCCAATAAACATACGATTTGCTACACGATACATCCCAAGAATAGATTCCTGTAAAGCAGGGTAGTTTGATGAACTCTTAACAAGATCGTAGAGGGTCCAGTTAATGTCCAACTTTTGAATCTTTGCTATCAAGGAATCAATATTTTGATCACCTTTAGCAAAGAAAGTGGCATCCTCATAAGTGGCAGTTTCTACGGTATTACCATAGAGTTTTGCAGCTGTGTCTAGATCAGAGATGAGGGTGTTTTCATACAACTCCTGAGCATAGGTAACGGCAGCTTGATTTTGACCAGAAAATAAACCTTTGATAGTCACTTCTACTGTTTCATCAGCCCTTTTTTCGTTATCAGCATCATAGAGATTAGATTTAAGCTTTACTTTATCTCCTACATTAAGACCATTCTTTTTAGCTAAACCTTCGTGCATCAAGATTTGATTATGGTCCTTATCGGTTAGATGTTCTCCTTCAACTAGTTTATAAGCACCTGAAACAAATTTATCTTCTTTTGATGAGTCATTGACTCCTGTCAACATCAAGGTAGACTTAAAATTTTTAGCACGTTCTGGCGATTGATTTTGTAGCGTTTGCTCTGTTTCAATAATCTCATAATCTAGTAAATCACCAATACCATTTATCCGTTTAATAGTTGAAACAATTCCTTTAGTCTCACTAATCTTTTTAATATCTTCTCCCTTAAGATTTCCAGCCCCTCGAGGAGTTCCAGGATTCGTGTTACGATTAATCTGCATTGAAAAACTATTGGTAATTGCCCCTAGACTCTTTGATGCAGCTTCTTGGGTTGCACTTCGCATAGCAAGTCCTAACAAACTAAGAGTACTCATCAAAAGAATAATAGTTAACAGTAATAGTGACTTTGACCATTTTCGTGTAATATATGCAAAAGCGTTTCGAAACATAAGAGTCCTTTCTTTATTTTTTCTTTTCTATGAGTTGTTTCTTCTTCAACTCTAAAACCACATCAGATGCCTGAGCAACTTCCTTACTGTGCGTGACAACTATAACACATTTTTGGCGATCTAAGGCCATTCTTTTAAGGATAGCAATAATATCCTTGGCAGTTTCGTCGTCTAGATTTCCTGTCGGTTCATCTGCTAAGATAATCGGAGCCTCTGAAACCAAAGCCCGTGCAATAGCTACGCGTTGTTGTTGCCCACCTGAAAGTTGCAGGACATTTCGATTAATTTGTTTTTCATCTAATCCCAATTCAGAAAGTATCTTCTTATCAGCATTTTTATTAACAAGTCGTACATTTTCTAAAGGTGTAAGATAATCAATGAGATTGTAATTTTGAAAAACAAGCGCAACATGGTGTCTACGATGATAACTAGAGCTTTTTTTCTTGATATTTTCTCCGTTAAACAAGACCTGCCCCTTCTTGGGATAATCAAGACCTGCCAAAAGGGAAAGTAAGGTCGTTTTTCCCGCTCCAGATTGCCCAATAATACTATAAAATTTACCTTTCTCGAAACGATAATTCACCTTCGAGAAGATAGCTTCACTTTTATTTTGATAACTATACGTAACATCTTTGAGTTCTAACATAGTGTTCCTTTCTCCTTAACTCATATTAGATAAGATTTCTTTTGGAGTTTTGCGCCAAATGAGACCTGTTGTCACACCGAGCGATAATATTACCAAGACTAGAAGACATAGATAAGATAGACCTAAAGGTAGTCCCTGAGGAATGTGATCTAATAACTGAAGAGCCTGCTGCTGTCCTTGCTGTCCTATAAATTCTTGCAAAAACAGTCGACTTAGTAGTCGTCCAATAGCAAGGGCTGGTAGCAAAGACATAAGGGACACCAACAATATCTCCATAAGAAATTGAGCAAAAATGCGTCCCTTGCTCTTCCCAATTGCTAAAAGAATACCTATCTCATGATTTCTCTCACGCGTCCATAGTGCCATTAAAAACGAGAGGATACCTGCTCCTGTAACAATTAAACTAATCATCATCGTTCTGACTATTTCTTGTAGCGCTTGAGACGATTCCTTCAAGGAGTCAAAAGCCTTTCGGTCCTCGTCCAAACGTAGACGATACCAATCGATATCTAATTGTTCGACTTGTTTAATGACTTGGTCGATTCTATCTGGATTCTTAATACCAAAGGATAATTTTGTCACTAACTTATCAGTCAAATTAAGCAGCTGGCTAGAGTCCTCATAATGGAGGAAGACTTGATTTTCACTTAAATCTGAGGACATTCCAGTAAATGTCTCCTCCTTCTTGCCAGAAAAAATACCAACGATATCAAAGCTCATTTTCTTAGCTCTATTTTCAGTCACCTGAAAATTGGACAAGGTCAGCTTGTCTCCGACGCTTAGCTTATTTTTCCTAGCAAGCGATTCATGAATCATAATTTGCCCTTTAGCAGATATGTGCTTCCCCTTAAGGAGTTGAAAAGCACCACTCCTAAAATCAACACTTTGTCCTGTTTCCTTAGTAAAAGTGGCTCCCAAGGCTTGATTAGCCTCATTATCAAGATCATCACGTTCCACCGTTTGTTTTCCTGTAACGACCTTCTTATCGATAAGTCGCACTGGGCTTATATATTCAGGTATCGTTGTCATCACATCAGATAGATGACTAATCTTTTCCCCCTCTTTCCAGGAAAATGCACTGCCTCTTTCTTTACTTACCAGAGCAAAACTTGCCCCACTTGACTTCCTGATTTGTGCTTTCATTCCTCCACCAACTTGCATAAGAGAGAAACAAAAATACAAGCAAGATAATATCAAAAATAAAATGAGAAAAAGTATAAAATTCCGCGTTTTTTTGCGAAAAATATAAGCAGTTGCCTGTTGTAAGAGAACCATCTTCCACCTCCATTTAAGACATTAGCCCTCAGCTATACCAAAGATAAGTGAGGATGCTTTAATTTCTTATTCTAATTATAGACGACAAATGTGAAACCTTTATGAAATTAAATATTCTAATCATGATTGACTTTAAACTCTTTTTCTCCAACAAATCGACTTTCGCTAATAGCATTTACCTCAGGCATTTGATATAATTTTTCTCAGAGGTATTTTTATTTATGAAGAAACAAGCTTTTAGTTCCGAACAGTATTTGAATCTGCAACGCGACCATATTTTGGAGCGCATTAACCAGTTTGACGGCAAACTCTACTTGGAGTTTGGTGGTAAAATGTTGGAGGATTTCCACGCTGCTCGTGTCCTTCCTGGTTATGAGCCTGACAATAAAATCAAGCTCCTTCAAGAGCTTAAAGATCAGGTTGAAGTGGTTATCGCCATCAATGCTAGCAATATCGAGCACTCTAAGGCTCGTGGTGACCTTGGAATTTCTTACGATCAAGAGGTCCTTCGTCTGATTGATAAATTCAACGAGCTCAATATCTATGTGGGTTCTGTTGTTATTACGCAGTATTCAGGTCAACCTGCGGCTGATGCCTTCCGTAACCAACTGGAAAAAAATGGCATCACGTCTTACATCCACTACCCTATCAAGGGCTATCCAACGGATATGAACCATATCATTTCTCCTGAAGGTATGGGAAAAAATGACTATATCAAGACCAGCCGAAACCTTATCGTTGTTACTGCTCCTGGTCCTGGTTCTGGTAAATTGGCGACATGTATGTCTAACATGTACCACGACCAAATCAATGGCATCAAATCAGGTTATGCAAAATTTGAAACCTTCCCAGTTTGGAATTTGCCACTTCATCACCCAGTCAACTTGGCCTATGAAGCTGCCACTGCCGACCTTGATGATGTCAATATGATTGACCCATTCCACTTGGAAACTTATGGCAAAACTACGGTAAACTACAACCGTGACATCGAGATTTTCCCAGTCCTCAAACGTATGCTTGAGCGCATCCTTGGTGAGTCACCTTACGCTTCACCTACTGATATGGGTGTTAACATGGTTGGTTTTGCCATTACGGATGATGAGGCTGCCAAAGAAGCTTCCAAACAAGAAATCATTCGTCGCTACTATCAAACCGTCCTTGATTTCAAAAATGAACGTGTTCCTGAGACTGCTGTCAAGAAGATTGAGTTGCTCATGAATGATCTTGGTATTACTCCTGAAGATCGCCAAGTGGTCGTTGTAGCACGCGCTAAGGCTGAAGAAACAGGTGGTTCTGCTCTTGCCCTCGAATTGCCAAATGGTCAAATCGTAACTGGTAAGAATTCAGAACTCTTTGGTCCAACTGCAGCTGCTTTGATTAATGCTATCAAGACTTCTGCAGGTATTGATAAGGATACTAAACTTATCGAGCCTGAAGTGGTTAAACCTATCCAAGGTCTGAAAATTGACCATCTGGGTAGCCGTAATCCTCGTCTCCACTCCAACGAAATCCTTATCGCCTTGGCCATTACAGCTGCCAACAATGCGGATGCGGCGCATGCCATGAAGGAACTTGGTAACCTCAAAGGTTCTGAAGCTCACTCAACAATCATTCTTACCGATGAAGACAAAAATGTTCTTCGTAAGCTCGGTATCAATGTGACCTTCGATCCTTACTATCAATACGACAAATTGTACCGTAAGTAATTCATGATTTAAAACAAGAAAGACCTCAGTTTTACCAACTGGGGTCTTTTCGAAATCACTTTAGCTGGAGAAAAAAAAGGGAAACTCTATCGAGTTCCCTTTTTGATAACCCACTCTTTCGTCTCGACCCGTTCCCAATGAAAAGGGAGTGGCCTAGCATTATTATGAAAAAGTGAGTTAAAGGTATCAAACAGAGGGCTAAGCCACTCCCGATTCTAATCAGCCTACGATTTCTAACTTGAGAAAAGGTAAGCTAAAAAGCAAAATTATAGTAGATAGGACAGCAACAAGTGGAAGATAACGACCTCCAACAAGATAAAGTAACAATGGCGCTATCGCTATAAAGCGATTTAGAAAATTGCTAGTAACACGGACAATTTGCCCGTCCTCCACCGTAATAGTGTTAGACTTGTAACCCAATTTTCCGACACTCAAACGAGCTTTTGACGATGGTAGGGAAACGCTCACGTCTTCCACTCCAGAAACTGTCCCCACAAGACTAGTGTCTACGCGAATAGGACTCTTTCTAGCTACCTTGCTCGCTTCAATTGTAATACTAGCCACTAGTCATCTCCTTTTCCTATCTTTTCATTTATAGTATACACCTTTTGAAACGCTTACACAAGGGAAATGACTGTTAAATCAAGATTTCTTGAAAATGTTTTATGTTTTCAAAAGTTCTTAAACCGCTTTGAGGGACTTTGGAAATATTGGTTTTTAAATAGTAAAAAGGGCTCAGTCCTATCTAATACAGAACTGAACCCTTTCCTATAACAATTTGTCTATCCTGTTGGGATAAGTGCCTGAGGGGGATAGTATTCCTATACGGGAATAGAGGCACTTTCCTTACAAAAGACCTCATTTACTTAGTCCAATCCATTAACATAAGCATCTACTGCTACGATTGCTTGGGCAATATCAGAGGCTTTCACTTCAAATGGCATTTGATGGATAGTTTCTCCTTCAATAGTCGCTTGTTGACCAACCTTGAGAAGATCTTCGTAGCTTGCATTTTCAAGATGCATTTCTTTAAGAGTAGTTGGCATGCCAATTTGTTGATAGAAGCGAATGTATTTATCCAAAACTTCTTTTGGACGATTTTCTAAGAACAATTGCACAAGAGTTCCGTAGGCTACTTTTTCACCATGAGTCAAATGGTGAATATCGCCAGTGAGAGCTGTGAAACCATTATGGATGGCATGAGCAGCAGCCAAACCACCACTTTCAAATCCAATACCACTAAGAAGGGTATTAGCTTCAATAATATTTTCCAGGGCAGGCGTTACCACTTTAGCTTCACAAGCAGCCATGGCTTGTAGACCATCTGCAAAAAGAATCTCTTCACAGCGTTCAGCAATGGCAACCCCTGCTAGAGTTTGGTGTTTACCTAGCATAGTTTTTCCGTTGGCTTGCATAACTGCTCGAGCTTCTACCCAAGTTGCTAAGCCATCTGCAATACCAGATGCTAACAAACGTTTTGGTGCTTGAGAGATCACTTTACTATCCACCAAAACCAACTCTGGGTTCTTAGAATAGAAGATATAGCGCTCAAAGGCACCCTCGTCAGTATAGATAACAGACAAAGCTGAAACTGGAGCATCTGTAGATGCGATAGTTGGGGCAATAACAACTGACGATTGTAGAAGGTCTGCAATAGCTTTTGCACTATCGATAGTCTTACCACCACCGAGTCCAATAACTAAATCACAGTCTTCTTCTTTGGCTAGGCTGACCACACGATTAATTTCATTATCCGATGCTTCTCCATTAAAGAAGACTGGTACAACTGTGAGTCCATTTTGAACAAGGTATCCTTCGAAACGTTTACCTACAATATCATAAACGACTGAGTCACATAGTAAAACAAGATGAGTTCCCAATTCTGAAATGGCTTTTGCATTTTCAAATAAGGCATTTTCACCTTGAATGTAACGTGACGGACTTGCAAAATTTCTCATGTCTTTCTCCTTTGACATAAATGTATTTATATAGAATCGGTTAAATGGACCTATTCCTATCTTATGCAGGGCTAAATCCTTTTAAGAGACTGTCTATCTTTTGTAGTCAGTACATTATACTGGTCTTGTTTATCATCTAATCGCTACTCTTCTTCTGGGTAGACCAAGCCCCAATCTTTGCGGAGTTGAGTCATGAGCTCCATGACATCTCGGCTGTAATTGAGGTAGGTATGATCATCCTCGCCTGCAACAGCTGCTTCCATGTCTAGGACCTCATACTGGAGGGCTTTGGCAGTTTCTCCTGACTCGATGACTTCTTGTGAGCCATCTTCCGTATAGGTAATGACCGCCTTTTGCCCACGTGGGTACTCGTAAAGTTCGATATAGCCCTTGTCATAAGCGATGGTGCCACGTTTAGGTTGTTTAGCATGAAGACTTAGCGTCACCGTCGCCATTTCCCCTTCTGCATTGGTAAGGAGAATACCCGCTTGTTCATCAACACCAGTTGGAGCTAATTTAACCTGTGAAACCATCTCTGTCGGTTGTGATGTCATAAACCAACGCACGAAGGATAGGGCATAGACACCGATATCAAGTAGGGCACCACCAGCTAGATTACGATTGAAAAAGCGGTTGGTCATGTCATATTCTTTATAAGAACCGAAGTTCATCTGAATAACCTTAAGGGGACCTAGCTTACCACTTTCCACGATTTCAGATAGTTTTCGATAGATAGGCATATGGAAAATGGTCATGGCTTCTGCCAGTTTGACATGATTTTCTTCGGCGAGTTGGATAGCTTCTGCCAATTCCTCACTATTTAAGGTGATAGATTTTTCACAGAGGACGTGTTTACCTGCTGCAAGTGCCTTGCGAAGAAAATTGATATGCGTATTGTGAGGCGTTGAAATGTAGATAATATCCACTTCAGGATCTTTAAACACTTCATCAATCTCTTTATAAACCTTTTCAATACCATATGTCTCAGCAAAGGCCACTCCCTTATCATAGGTACGATTTGCAACGGAATAGAGTTTACCGCCAAGTGCTGCAAGTGCTTGCGCTAATTCATTGGCAATAACACCCGTCCCAAGACTAGCCCATTTATACTTAATTTGATTTGTCATAGTTTTCCTTTATTCTATTTTTGAATGGTTAATTCATTTATCTGTGATAAGATTTCAACTTCACTCGCTCCTGCCTGAAGCAAGGCTGATGCCGCATAGGCCCCCTCAATGAGAGGTACCTGCTGAATAAGGATTTCCTTGTCTGAAAATTCTTCAACCATCTCCAAATTCATGCGAGCACTGCCCAGATCATAAAAGGCCAAGAGACGGTTAGCAGGCTGACTATCCACTGCTACTTGAACATGGTCAAAACTAGATCCCAGTCCACCATCTTCAAGACCGCCTGTAGCCGTTAAAGGAATATCTGGTGCAACTTCACGAATCAGACTCACCAAACCTTTAGCGATATCAGCAGAGTGGGATACAATCACAATTCCAAGTTCTGGCATGTCCTATTCCTCCGCTTCTAGTAAGGCTTTGAAGAGTAAGCCAGACGAATAGGAACCTGGGTCAATGTGACCAATTGATCGCTCACCGACATAAGAGGCACGCCCCTTTGTAGCCGCAACTTCCTTGGTTGAAAGAACAGCTTGATCAATGACATCAATGGTGAGTTGGCCTTGTTTGACAGCTTCAACAACTGGATGCCAAACATCCACCATGGTCTTTTCACCGGCTTCTGCATGGCCACGTTTTTTAATCATCTCGAGACCTGCCTCAAGCACACCTGCCAAATCCTGACCAGCTTGTTCAGCCTTCATCATGCCCATAAAGGCAGACCCATAAAGCGGACCTGAGGCACCACCAACCTTACTAATCAAGGCCATTGACACCGCCTTAAAAACTTCTGCTGCACTTTTTGGTTCAGTAGTGTTAATAGCCTCAATGGCTGCCGCCATACCACGCGCCAAGTTAGCACCATGATCACCATCTCCAATAGGACCGTCTAATTCAGACAAGTGGTCTTTTTCTGCTTCAACTTTTTGGTCAAAGTCTTGCATCCATTTTACTGCAACTGTTTTATCCATAATATACCTAATTTCTAGTTCTCACGTCAGACTACCAAGCAATAGTCTTAACTGGACTCTCCAAAGCCTCAAGCCAAGCCTCATCTTCAATCTTCATCAGAGTCAATGAGAGGCCTGCCATATCAATAGATGTCATGTAATTACCTAATTTTTTATATGCCACATCTAGTCCGGCATCTCCAAGAATACTTGCCACATCATTAGCAAAGACATACTGCTCCATGAGAGGTGTCGCACCCATACCATTGATGAGAAGGGCATAGCGTTCACCTGCCTTAGCCTCAAAGGCTTCAAGGAGTTTCCCTGTCAATTCTTCAGCTAACTGTCGAGAAGGTTGCATAGACTCCTTGCGATAGCCTGGTTCACCATGGATACCAATACCGTACTCTATTTCATCCTCTGCTAGGACAAAACCAGGTTTACCAACCTCAGGAACCGTCGCACCACTAAGGGCCAAACCAATGGTGTGGATATTAGGAACAATCTTGTCAGCCAAGTCTTTGATTTCAGCCAGAGACTTACCTTCGCGAGCCGCATGACCTAGGATCTTATGCACGAAAATGGTACCTGCAACCCCACGACGACCTTGAGTATAGAGGCTATTTTCCACAGCAATATCGTCGTCCACAACGACACTGGCAACCTCGATACCTTCCATTTCAGCCAATTCTTGAGCCATCTCAAAATTCATGATGTCCCCAGAATAATTTTTAACAACCATGAAGACACCAGCCCCTTGATCTGCTTCCTTGATAGCTTCCAAAATTTGATCAGGTGTTGGTGATGTGAACACTGCACCTGCGATGGCTGCTGAAAGCATACCATCACCCACAAAACCAGCGTGGGCTGGCTCATGACCACTTCCACCACCAGAAATGAGACCAACTTGACCAGCAGCCTGCTCATTTCTTACAATGATGTCAACCCCCTCAACACGATGCACCAAATCACTGTGAACATAAGCCAAACCATCTAGCATCTCTGTCACAACATTTTCAGGTTTATTGATAATTTTTTTCATGGAATTGTCTCCTTTTCAAAGGTATCATCTATTTGCACTTACATTTGTTCCCTTCTTTAATTGCTAAGACCCCTATAAATAAAGGACTTAAACGCTTTTTAAGAAAGGTAGCGTAAAAATATGTAAACGCATACATTTTATAATTTAATTGTAGCATTTGCCTCTACCAATAGCAAGGCAAAAGGCAAGCCCTCCATTTTCCTGCCCCCTATCATTAAGTAGAAGAAAAATCTCATAGAAAGTCCTATTTTAGTCGTCAAAGCTATTGAAAAACCACCATTCAAGCCTTATAATGGAATGACGAATTAAGTGATAAGGAGGTTCAAATGACCATCGATTTTCCAAGAGAGACAGAAATAGAAACCAAAAATGAAATGGATGCCGTCCTTCAGGCAGGCCGTGTCCTTATGGAGAGCGGTGCCGAGATTTACCGTATCGAAGACACCATGGGACACATGGCCAAGTCTCTTGGTATCAGAGACTTCTCCACTTATGTGGTCAATCGAGGAGTCATGATTTCTGGACTCAACCGCTCAGGTCTTAAAGAGTCTCGTGTCCTAGCTACCTCAGTCCCGTCTATCCATCTAGGTAAACTAGAGGAAGTAAACCGCCTGTCTCGAGAACTGGCAGAACAGCCAAATCAGCCTGTATCTAGCATTTTCCAAAAGCTGAAAACCATTGAGCAGAAGACTTTCTATCGTCCTTTAGAGGATATTATAGCCTGTGTCATTGGTGCAGGGAGCTTCTCGCTAGCCCTTGGAAGTAGCTGGATTGATGGAACTGCTGCGGCTATATCGGGAGTTTTTGTAGGGATTGGCATGCAACTCTTTTCCCGTTTTATTCATACCAGTTTCTTGCAGATTATCCTTTCTAGTGCCATTGCCGCTTTATCAGCTAACATTCTCTATTATTTGGGTATCGGGCAACATCGTAGCGTGATTATTCTGGGCACCTTGATGATTTTGATTCCTGGGGCTTACTTTGTAAATGCCATTCGAGAATTCACCCAGAACAACTACTATAGCGGTCTGGCCCTGATGTTGTCAGGGGTCTCCACTTGTCTATCTATCTCTGTCGGTGTTCTTGCCATGATTTCCATCCTCCCCTTTGCGGAACAGTTATCAGGCATATTCTCAACACCGTCAACCTCATGGCTGGGGGTCTTGATTCAGACCTTCATGGCAGGACTTGGGACAGCAGCCTTCTCCGTGCTTTACCGAGTGCCTAAGAAATACTTCTTAGACCTTGGGACCCTAGGTGCCGGCTCATGGCTCCTCTACCTCTTGATTTGGAACAATACCCATCACGAGGTCCTCGCCATCCTCTTCCCAGCCCTATTAGTCACTATCACCTCACGCTTTTTGGCCCACTACCGTAGATGTCCAGCTACAGTCTTCCTAGCCTCAAGCATGTTCCCACTCATCCCAGGGATGAGCTTCTACCGTGCGGTCTACTTCCTCTTAATCGGAAATGCAGACCTCGGCCTCAGCTTCCTACGAGCTTGTTTCCTGGCCTCATTTACCATCGCCATCGCAGTCAGTTTGACACAACAAATCCCTAGCCGCTATTTTGTACTAGGGAAGAAAAAATAAATTGTTGAAAGCCATTGGTTTTGTATGCCAGTGGCTTTTTTGATGACGTTCTAAAATCAGTGAATAGCATATTAAGAATATCAAAAATACCCTACTCAAGGATCTATCCGCTGCTAACTTAAAGCAAATACATCATTAACTCTCTTTAATGAAAATTCATCATTCATATACTATCAGTTTTGTTTTGAGTAGAGTTGGAAAGAGTTTATACAAAAAGCAAAAACGCTTACATAATTCTTTGATTTTATTAAAATGTGATGATAAACTTGATATGTAAGCAATAGAACTATAATACTAACTTAATTTTACTCATGAGTTAACCATATCCTTGCTAACATTGTTCAGTTTAATGAAAGGAGCATTATCATGGAAAAGAAAGTATACTTTAAACTTCACAAAGTAAAAAAGCAATGGGTAACCATTGCAGTAACTGGTCTAGCTCTAGGACTTAGTTTTGCAAGCTTGGGCTATGTGTCCGCAGCTGAACAGACTCACCCCACCTCAGAACCAACTGTTGAAAACAGCATCCAAGAAAACGCAATTGATGTCGTAAGCTCGTCAACTAATGAAGTTATTACTAAACCAGAAGAAAACAAATCTTTCGACGCCCCCAATACAAGAGAAAACATCACTGAAACTACTTCTACTGAATCTGACCTAAGTACCACTGAAGCAACTGTTCCAGAAACAAGTACTTCTGAAATTAACTCTCAACAAGCTTTTCGTTCGGAAGTCTCTACTGTTACTAGCAGTGAAGTCGTAAGCTCTGAAACATCACATTCTGAAACAAATACAGCCCATGAAGTAGAAGAAAGTCCTGTAATATCCGGCGGTCATTACACTAGCGATGATCAGGGCAACTGGTACTATATTAAGGATGGGAAAGCACTTACTGGTATGCAAAATATTGATAATGTGAATGTCTACTTCGATGCCGATGGTAAGCAAGTCAAAGGAGACACCCGTCACGTTAATGGATCAACATATCACTTTGAGAAAGATAGTGGACAACTTACCCGTAATGCTTTTGCATCTGATAAGAATGGAAATTGGTACTATTTAGGCCACGACGGGAAAGCACTTACTGGTAGCCAAGTTATTGACAATATTCCACTCTACTTTTACCCTAATGGTGTTCAAGCTAAAGATGCCTTTGTCATCCTAGATGGAAATTCCTATTATTTTCAAAAAGATACTGGCCAATTGGTTCGTGACCGTTTTTGGTCGGATGACGACGGCAACTGGTACTATAGTGATAAAGAAGGGAAACTTCTAACAGGCGAACAGACTATAGATGGCTTCGACATGTATTTCTACCCAGACGGTGTTCAGGCCAAGGGTGAAATCGTTACAATAGGTATCGAACCCTATTACTTTGATAAGGATAGTGGTCATAAAGTCATAAATACCGACATCACTATTAATGGAAAAACTTACCACGCAGAAGCTAATGGACTTTTGATTGAAACTGAACAGAAACTTCCTCAACGTCCACTTGTTTCTGGTGGCCATTTCGAAGAGGATTCCTCAGGCAACTGGTATTATTACACCGCAACAGGAGAAAAACTAAGAGGATGGCAAAATGTAGATGGAGTAACTCTTTACTTTGATGAAGAAGGTCGTCAAGCGAAAAATGGCGAAAGAATCATAGACGGCTTCCATTACTATTTTAGTCACTATTCAGGTGCTGTAAAAACCAACTATTGGGATACATGGACTGTTGAAATCAGAAGATGGGAACCATTTGAAAAAACGTATAACGTCTATTATGGTTCTGATGGTCGACGTTACTATGGATGGCATCGAGTTGGCGATCAACTTTATTATTTTGATCATACTGGTCGAGTTGAAAATGCTCTTACTACCTTCAAAGGACAAAAATACCTCTTTGATAATCATGGAAAATTGGTAAAAGATGCCTTTTATATTCAGTCATTACGTGTCTTTGCTGGAACTTTAAATACTAGTTATCGCTCCAATAAATTTGGTCAAGTACTAACCGGAGAACATCATATTAATGGTGATGACTACTATTTTTCAAATTCTGGTTCAGCAGTCACTGCTATTGTCACAAAAGGTGGCAAGGATTATTATTATTTTGAAGGTAAACTTCTGAAAAACTATCTCGGACCTTTACTCGTACGTCAGTATATGGATGATTATACTTACTACCATGGCATCGTAGGTACAGATAAGGATGGGAGGGTACTTACTGGTGTTAGCACTGCAAATAATGGTAAACTCTATTATTTTGAAAATAAAGGAGATATTTACCATGAAAGATATATCCCCCAAATGGTTACAGTTACAACACCTACATGGAAAACGATTGATGGTAAGCTATACCACTTAGAACCTAGCATAAACAGAACTTACAAATCTGGAAGAAGCCGAACCTATACCGTCAGAGAAGAAGTAGACATTATTAACCACGGAGTACGAACAAAGACCGATAAGATTAAACGTATTATTGATGATGATTTTGGTAATCTATACTATCTTGATGAAAACAATGATTTTTACATCGGACATCTACTTCCAGAAAACACAGATTTAACCAAGATTGAAGAAACTGTAATTCAAAGTGACAATAAATTCTATGCTTTCAATAGAACAAGTTCGCTTTCCGAAACTTCCCCTCTTACAGTTTCCAAGACCTTAGTTTACAATAAAAAAGCCTACCTCATTGATGATAAAGGAGTAGCGACCGAAACTAAACTAACAAATCGTTTCGAACACGATGATGCATGGAATTGGTACTACTTTGATAACGAGGGAAAAGCTGTCACCGGACTCCATTCAATAGATAATGTCACTCTATACTTTGATAAAGAGGGCAAACAAGCTAAGGGACGACTTGTCGAAATTGACGGTCAAACACATTATTTCGATAGAGACAGCGGAGCTATGTGGACTAACCGAACACTTGAACTTAATGGTATTCGTTATGTCATTGACCAAAATGGTTATGTAACGATGAACAAACCTGGACAATTTATTCAAGATAAAGATGGTGATTGGGCTTATATTAAAGAAAATGGACAGTTAGCCACTGGACTTCAAATTATTAATCATCAAAAATACTACTTTGATCCAACTGGAAAACAAGCCAAAGGAAAACGACTTCTGCTTGATGGAAAGTACTATTTCTTCGATAACGATACTGGTGCTATGTTCGTAAATAAATTCCATGAAACAGGCGATTACTTTTCTAAAAAATATACTTATTTTGGCGAGGATGGAAGCCAGATATTTGGTTGGGCAACTATTGACGGTAAACGTGTTTATTTTAAAGAAGATGGCTACCAAGTTCGAAATGATACATACAAGATAGGTGGTTTCGATTATTTCTTCAAAAAAGACGGTAGTATGCTTGCTAATGATATTGACGGCAACTACAAATACTATTATGCTGATAAGGACGGTCATCTACAGTTCGGGTGGGTTAATCACAATAATGAAACCTACTATATTAGCCCACCATGGGGAGCTGAAGACCGAACATATCTAAAAACTATCAATGAAAAGACCTATCTTTTGGGCCCTAAAGGACGACTTCTAAGGAATACAGCTACAGACACCTCGACCTCTTGGAATGGTTTCTGTATCTCTGATGAAAATGGAGTTGTAAAAACAGGTGTCATTCGGTTAGAAGATAATAGGCTTTATTATTTCAACCCTGAAATTTATATGACTACTCCTTTTAGTGGCGAATGGGCAGAGTTTGATGGTAAACTTTATCATTTTGAAATGCCGATATCAGTTAGTCCATACTCAAAAGGTTCTCCAATTACCACTAACACTACGCTTGAAAAAGATGGAAAAACCTATATTATTGACGAAAATGGCGTAGCTACAGAGAAAAAGGATTAATATCAAACTAACAACTGTAAGCATTTAAAAATACCTCATTTTTGCCAAAATGTATTCAAAAACACCAGAAATCATTTTTTCTGGTGTTTTCTTTTTGTCTAAAACCTAGTAAGGCTACCGGCAAAATCTCTATCATCAATCTACTTCAAGTCAAAATATTTCTTGACATCTTTAGCATAGCCATACTGTTGATTTAAACGCTCGAGCAAGTTTTTATTATGGCCTGGATAATTGTCATTTCTTCGTAATTCTTGATAAAGCTCGATATAAGGCAACTGTTTGTCTTTGGCTAACTGCAACTCTGCTTCATAAGCATAGGCAATCTTTCGAAATTGGAGATTAGTAACACCATCTTCTTCGACATCGATTATGGCATACTGAGCCCTATGATTTTGCAGGGGTGACCAATCAAAATAGGGCATCCCAATCGTACCAGGATTAAGAATCTGTTGCCCCTTACTACCATAACGAAGCAATTGCTTATGCACATGACCGTAAATCGCCATATCTGTTTGATCATCTAATAACTGATCAAAATGACTGGTATCATTAGCTGGACGTAACTCACCTCCGTAGTTCTTCTCCGGTAAGTGATGCGTCAAAGAAAAACGAATCCCATTGATTTCCTTCTTCAAAACCAGAGGCAGAGAACGTATCCAATCAACATATTCAGTATCCAATTCTTCCATCAAGTACTGGGTAAGTCGCAAGAGCTGAACTTCTTGTGGATTCTCCAGACCATATTCCCCATCTAAAGCCTCCAAAACACAATCATCCCAATTTCCTCGAACGGTAGCTGTTATCGGGATAGAAGACAGAAGCTCAAAGAGTTCATTTCTTCCTGGTCCAGGTAATATAATATCCCCCATTAACCAATATTCTGTTGCACCCAACTCTTGTGCATCCTTAATAACTGCTTCAAGAGCTGTTGTATTCCCATGAATATCTGACAAAATTGCAATACGATGTTTCATCTATACTCCTTTACTGATGGTCTACTAAGTTAAAACTAATATAAGAACAACTATTCTTCCTCACCATCACCCTCATACAAACATGCCACCAAACGTTCAAAGGGCTCTATATACTCCCAATACTCAAAAGGGAGATTTGAAATCTTACTTAGATCATTATCATCAAAATGATACACGAGATGGCGTAGTATTTGATTTTCAATATAATGGATATCTCTCAGCTCCTCGAGACTGATTGTATCCAGTTCTATGATGTAGTGACACAAATCATCAAGTGCTTTTACGTCAAATTTTTTCTCCTCGTGTAGGAAGTAGAGAAAGCTCTGATTCTCACCTCTTTTATTATCTTCTATCAGATTCCTTTTATGCATCATTCTTGAATCCTTTCCTTAATAGCAACATTATAACACTAGAAAATGATTCTCCAAAGTGACAACATAAAAAGAGAACCTGGGATGTTTCCATTCCAAATTCTCTTCTTGTTGATTTACAAAATATCAACACATCTTACCACAAACTAATGCGTTTGCTTGGTGCTAGATACATGGCGTCTCCTTCCTTAATCTGAGGGTAGGCCTCATAAAACTCAGGAAGGTTTTTAAGTTGTTGGTTAACACGCAACTCATTTGGTGCGTGGACGTCTTGTACCATGGTATATTTATTGTACTGTAGGCTAGCCTTTTGTTTCCAAATATTTGCGTAGTTCTCAAAGTAATCCTTGAGGTTAGGTTTTGTCATATCTGTTTTGAGCACTTGGAGTGTGGATGAAAGACCGCCAGCATCTGCGACATTCTCAGTGACTGTGAGTTTTCCATTTACCTTAGTCCCGTAAATTTCCAAACCATTCCACTGGTCTTCAAAGGCTTTGATTCTCTTGTCAAATGCTTTACTATCTGCTTTTGTCCACCAGTTATGCATGTCGCCGTTCTCATCATAGTCGGCACCATTGGAGTCAAAGGCATGGGTAATTTCATGTCCAATCACGACACCGATACCACCATAGTTCTTTTCAGTACTTTGGTTCTTGTCATAAAATGGAGCTTGCAAAATGCCAGCTGGGAAGTTGATGCTATTGCTTTCTGGGTTGTAATAGGCATTGATATCAAAAGCAGAACCAGACCATTTATTCTTATCAATAGGCTCATCAAAATGGTCAATGGTATAACGTTTTCCGAACTGGGCAATGTCTTCTGACAGTTCAAAGAAGGACTTGTTAGGGTCAAGATGTAGTTCCTTAGTACCAGGATCGACATCTTCCTGATAACCTACAAAAACCTTCATTTTATCCAACTTTTCGATGGCCTTGTTGCGTGTGCCTTCCGTCAACCAATTATTCTGTTGAAGACGGCCACGATAGACATTTTTGATTTTATCAATCATGCCTGTCACATCAGTCTTGGCTTCCTCACCGAAGTATTTACGTCCATAATAGACACTCATGACATCGCTAAACAGATTGACACTCATCTCGTAAACCGTATCTTCCTTAGAAATTGGCTTCTGTGTGCCCATAATAGCCATGCTAATCGATTCAAAATTCAAGCGGTAATCTTCTGTTAGAGAATTTGACGCTGCCATAGCTTCTTGCACCAACATCCATGATTTTATTTTAGAAAAATTGTCCTGATTAACGACCTTACTATAATTCTCAAAATACTTGGTATTAGGGACATTGATGGTTTCTAAATCACGTCCCATAATGCCTTTGATGACATCATATAATTTGAAAGAACCAGAGTAGGCATTAATCTCTTCTGCTGTTTTAGGGTGAACCAAATTCTTACTCTCAGACATCTCTTCATTACTGAGACTGTACTTAGCAATTTTTTCGTCGAACTCCAGTGCTTCTTTGACAATGCGTTTACTATTTTTTTCACTATATCCAAGCATTTCCAAAGCTTTTTGCGTGGCTGTTTCCATTGGAGTTAAATATTGTTTCTTGCTGGCCTCGTCTTTATAAATAGACACATCTGGCAATAAGATACTTGGGGGACTCAATTGGATTTGTTTTTGGCTGGTATTCTCTGCGTTAGTTCCTACGTCATAACCAAATGGAAGAGGAATCCCTTTATCAGTCAAGCTAGCAGATTTACTGGCCAAATCATTTACATCCTTGATATCCTCAATTTCTTTTAGATAAGGTTTGAGAGGTTCAAGTCCATCTTTCTCACGTTGCTTGTAATTACTAGCAGCCTTGTAGAAGGTGATAAACTCAGACATTCCCGTAATATCTGACGTTTCCTTGCCCTCCCCTAAATTTTTGATATCCTTCTTTAGCTTGCCTTTGATATCTTCATCTAGAGTATAAAAATTATCAATGCTTGGAGAATCAGCAGGAATTTTGGCTTTTAGGAGCCAGTCCTTGTTAACAGCTTGATAAAAATTAGAAGCTACCGTAGCATTCTTATCAATTGGCGTTTCTTGCGGAACAAAGGTTTTATAAGCCCAAAAACCGCCTCCAGCAAGAGCTAAGGCCAAAGCTCCCGTTATGGAGCCAAGAATAATTTTCTTACGCTTTTTCATAAATACTCCTCATAAAATTAAATTAATATATTTGTATTATATCATTAGAACACTTATTTTAGCAAGCTGTTTTTGGGAGACAAAAAGAAGTAATCAGACGATTACTTCTTTTTATTTTCTTAAATAGCGAAAATTAGGTATTACGACACCAAAGATAAGAACCATAAAAGATCATCTAAAAGACAAACTACCGAGTGATGTTAATCCTCTTGCTAGATTAAAGTTACGCTCTGATTTTTCTTGGAATTCTGTGAGCGTCTTACTCAAGTCACTTACTCCAGAACTCAGTGATTTGCCTTTAGAAAGATTGCGGACTGCTAGAACTTGAATAGCTCTGCATAATTCTGCAAGAAGTTCATCATTATCCTTCTTTCCAACTTCGATTTCATTTTTAAACGTTACGAGCAACTCTCTCTCATTTTCAGTTGTCTCTGGATTTACAATCAGATTATAGATATTGTTTAAGATATCCGTAATTTGCGTGTTGTTACTTTTTGTCATCTAGATTACCTCCTATAACCTGTAGCAAGATTAGGTCGAGCAAGTGAATTAAATTGGTTAATTGTTTGTGTTGTCATGAGCAACGACCTCTTTTAATAGTTCGCTGTGACATCATTATACACATCTAGCATATCAAATTCAAGACTAAAAATATCCTTCTGCCACAAATGGTCCAAATTTAGCACAAACAGATAAAAAGAAGTAATCAAACGATTACTTCTTTCAGATTGAAGAAAAAGTCCATTTTAGGCAACTTTCTTCAATCTGTTTCTTTTAGAATATAAAGTGAAAAACTCTTATAAATTCCATTACATCAATATTCCTAAGTGATTTAACGACGTGGTAACCAACTTCTAAAAGGGCTTGACTATATTCTGAAGTAATCACATCAATCGGTTATTTTTCTATTGCTTTATTGACATAAAATCATATGTCTAACGCTATTCCTTATATTTTTCTATCATTCTTTATGATACAATAGCATCAATTTATTTCTAGGAGGATAATATATGGCTTCTACTATTGGTATTGTTAGTTTGTCTAGTGGCATTATCGGAGAAGACTTTGTCAAACACGAAGTGGACTTGGGTGTCCAACGACTCAAAGACCTCGGACTCAATCCTATCTTTTTACCTCATTCGCTAAAAGGCTTAGACTTTATCAAAGAACATCCCGAAGCTCGTGCGGAGGATTTGATTCAGGCATTTTCTGATGATAGCATCGACATGATTTTATGCGCCATCGGTGGAGACGATACCTATCGTTTATTGCCCCATCTTTTTGAAAATGACCAACTACAAAAGGTTATCAAACAAAAGATTTTTCTTGGCTTCTCGGATACGACCATGAACCATCTCATGTTGCATAAACTAGGAATCAGGACTTTTTACGGCCAATCATTTCTAGCAGACATTTGTGAGTTAGACAAAGAAATGTTGCCATATAGCCGCCACTACTTTAAAGAATTGATTGAGACTGGAAAAATCTCAGAAATTCGCCCTAGTAACGTTTGGTATGAGGAACGGACTGATTTTAGTCCCAAAGCCTTGGGAACACCTCGTGTCAGCCATGCAAATACAGGTTTTGACTTGTTACAAGGCAATGCTCAGTTTGAGGGAGAAATCCTCGGTGGTTGTCTTGAGTCTCTCTATGATATTTTTGACAACTCTCTACACGCAGATAGCACAGACCTCTGCCAAAAATACAAACTTTTCCCTGACTTATCCGACTGGGAAGGAAAGATTCTATTGCTAGAAACAAGTGAAGAAAAGCCTAATCCTGAAGACTTCAAAAAGATGTTGCGAACTTTAAAGGACACTGGTATATTCGAGGTCATCAGCGGACTATTAGTCGGAAAACCTATGGATGAAACTTTCTATAACGACTATAAAGAAGCACTATTGGAAATCATTGATAGCAATATCCCGATTGTCTATAATCTGAATGTCGGACATGCAACTCCAAGAGCAATTGTCCCCTTCGGAGTCCACGCCCATGTAGATGCAACGGAGCAAGTCATTCGCTTTGACTATAACAAAGAAAGCTGAGATGAATTTCTCAGCTCAGATTGAAGTAATCAGACGATTACTTCTCTTTATTTTCTTAAACAGCGAAAATTGGGTAACAAGATACTCAAGATAAGAACTATAAAAATGCCCAAAACCATAATTGTAGTATAGGGATTAAAGCAGAGACTTATTAGCAAGGCAAGACTTATTCCAATCATTAGGTATCCCAACTTTCTCACTACTGATTTACTGCTCTGGTTATGATTTTTTGTAGCCAGACCAATACTTTTAGGAAGATAATTTCCAATCACTAGAAAAATGAGTGCTACTAACCAAATCACAGTCAAGCGAACTTGAACATGGCCTCCTAAGGCAACAGTCAATATAAGACCTTGGATAAGCACAGCAGAAATTGGGACTAACCATAGCATAAACTCTTTTAAGAATGGGATCGTTATTTGTTTAAAGAATGAAAAACAGAGATTATATATGATTAACGCAAGAAAAGGTAGAGCAACAATTGCTAAATTGCGATTCATAAAACCATTGGCTTGCTCTTCCACATTAAAGTGGATTGCAATCTGATTTGGTAGTTGTTTGTAAAAGACTAGTCCGACAATAACCGGTGTAAGTATCACTATATTACCAATGACTCTTTGCATATTATTTTTCATCTTCTTTTCCTCCAAGTGATTGAATCCAGGTTAAAATTTCTTCAAAAACGGTCAAGTTCAAACTGTAGTAGATAAAATTCTTCTGTTTTTCTTCTTCAATAAGTCCTGCTTTTTTCAAGGTAGACAAATGATGAGAAACTGTTGCGGGAGCTAAGTCAAACTGCTGGCTGATTTCACCAGCGGACTTTGGTCCAGACTTTAGATAGTCTAAAATTTCTCTCCTCACAGGGGCAGAGATGGCTTTTAAGGTTTCAGATAAGCCCATGAGTTTCCTCCTTTCTCCAAATCCGACGTGTCAGAAGTCCAATACCTAACACATAAATAGCTAAAATAAGTTCGATTAGTAAGAGATTGCTGACTATCCCTAGCTGATAAGCACCTGCCAAAAAATCAATGGCAGCATGGAGTATAATCGCCCAGAAATAGAATGAAAGCCTATGCTTAGTGACTGCTAGAAAATCCCAAGCTGTAAGCAAGACTTGTAACACCAAGGCAACTAGTCTTTCAAAGAGAGACATAAGCACAGCAAAGCCCGTTAAATGGTTGACCTGACTTACAAGAGTTGAAGGTAACTCACCGGCCTGTCCTGAATGGATGGCCTGTAAAACAATGATGTTAGTGAGTAAGCCCATCACTCCAAGGAAGATAAATTCACTAAGACCATGTCCAAAACCGTAGGCTACAATATCAGACGTCATCAAACTTCTTTTCTTTGCAAGTACCTTAAAAACCAAATAGCGAGTGGTTTCTTCAACAAGGCCAGCCATAAATCCTCCATAAATAATGGTGAACCATTTAGAAGAGTGACTAAAGCTTGAAAGAACTAGGGCATTGATAGGTCCTTCAATCATCATGACAGGTAAGGCAAAACCAATCAGACCGACTAAAAAGAGCTTGATTGAAAATTGCCATCTTTTCTTCAGAACGATAAAACTAATGACGGCGATAACCAACATGGTAAGAATTGCCATAAAAAGGAATGTTTCCATTTGATTTATCCTTTCATTGAAACGGAGCATCAATACGACTTGAGTCAGAATACCTATTTCTATACTTTTCGAAATAGATTCTACGCTTTTCTGAAAGCACTGTCAAGGTTATTTCGAAAAAAATCGAAATAGGGATACAAAAAAAGACCGTTTTCACGATCTTTCTTCTTGAGAATTTTCCCTCATTCTCGGCTGTGTGTTCTCTGGTCAGTCACATGAGCTACTACTGCTTATCTTCCTGGGACATATTCGCCAGTGTTGGCATCGTAGTAACGGCGTTGGCCATTGACTGTGACGTAGGCTCCTTTAACTTGGCGACCTGATTGGTCAAAGTAAAGGTGTTGGCCATTGATGACTTGTTCGCCTGTTACGGCATAGCCATCAGCTCCGAAATAAGCCCAAACGTTTGGCTCGATTTGAGCAAAGCGGTTGGTTACAGGTTGACCATCGTTTTCGTCATAGTACTTGTAACGACTACCGACCTTAACGGCTTTGCCCTTGTATTGGATACCATTTTGGTCAAAGTAGTATTCCTTGCCATTGATAGTCCACTTGCCTTTAAGGGCTTGGCCATCAGTATTGAAGTAAGACCATTGGTTTGGTGCAATCTCAGCAAAGCTGCTTGTGACAAGAGCTCCACTGTGGGCATCATAGTAATAAGTCTTACCATCTTCAACAATGGTTTTACCCTTGACTTGGATACCATTTTTATCAAAGTACTTAAGGTATCCATGATCAGCACGAACTTGGCCGATAGCCAGTGAACCGTCTTGTTTGAAGTACATCCACTGGTCATCACCAACTTGGAGGTAGCGTCCGCTAGCAAGAATACCTGATTCTGGCTCATAGTAATACTTAATGCCGTTTTCCTCGATAATTTCACCCTTAGCTTGGCTACCATCTTCCTTGAAGTAATAGAGGTGACCATCAATGTATTGGCGTCCTGTGACACGGTTACCTTCTTTATCAAAGTAGTTCCATGCCTTAGTTGCTGGGTTGTAGACAAAGATGCTACGTCCGATTTCGCCTGCTGGTGTGATGTAGCGAGCCTTACCATTTTCAAAGATAATAGAATCTGCACGATTGCTGTAGGCCGTACCGACACTACCATCTTGGTTAAAGTAATAAGTCTTACCGTCAATGACACGTGAGCCAGTCACAGTGTTACCATCAGCGTCAAAGTAATAACGTTTACCTGTGCTGCTGTCTGTCGCAAAGACGTTACGTCCCATGTCACCAGTTTCAGCAACATAGTAATGCAATTTGCCATCATCTGTACGAACAACGCGATCCTTAGCCTGGATACCCGTTTCACGGTCAAAGTAGAAATGGTGGCCACTCCAATGAAGGTTACCCACTACCATTGTTCCTTGAGTCGTAAAGGCACGGACCTGCTTATGCTTGTCATCAAAATCAACGAAGGCATTCTTAACCATGGCACCGTCTAGACCGTAATAGTAGGTATAGCCGTTGCTAGCACGACGAAGGGCGTTACGCAATTGGATACCATTGTCAAAGAAATAGTAATCCTTGTTATTGATGTTTCGAGCACCCTTGGTCATCTTACCGTCACCACCGAAGTAATACCAGTTACCACTACCATCTTGAACAAATTCATTCTTAACAGCTTGGTTATCACGTAGGAAATAAACATCTTGTCCACGACGTTGGAAGACTTGAGTGCTTGTGATGGCAACTGTATCGCGAAGTGGTGTTGGCAAGAGTTGGCTGTTGGCTGAAGTATTAAAGTACTGGTTAGTCTTGTCATCACGAAGGACAAAGTTGATACCTCGTCCAAGGATATTAGTTCCGTTGAAGTACTTAGCAGACCATTTAGTAATCTTTTCATTCGTAGGCAACTGTTTTCCATTTGAGATTTGCACACGGTTGAAAATAGATGGGTACTTAGCTTTAAGCTCATCAAGGAAGGCACCACCGTATTTACCTTGATAGTCTGTACCATCTGTACGAGTATTAGCCACATAGGCTTGGTCAATGATTTGGTAGCCTACTTGGTGGTTACCATAACCATTAACACGTGTCGCATTTACCACTTCTTTTCCTGGGAGGTTATAGATTTGGTCTGGCACCCAGTCAGCAATGGCTTGAATACCGTCTTTATGGAGGGCACGAAGGACATTAAGGAGGTCCTCAAGTGAGCCGTACTTGTTATTTTGACTCAAGGCCATATCATAACGGTCGTCAAAGGCATAACCATTGTCAATTGTTGAATCAAGGAAGGTACCATCCTTACTTGAAACGTACTGTGGTGGAAGTCCAACAGACGTAACACCCCAAGCTTTGAGCAAATTAGTGTTCTTAGCCAAGACACGGTTCATGTAAAGTTCTGGCTGATCGTCCGCAAAAGCTTGGAAGTTTGAGAAGGCTTCATACATGACTTGCGAATCAAGGGCTGCTGAAGACTTGTAAACTTGACCATCGCTATTGGCACGGTTACTTGGCTGTGTACGTGCGTCTTGGTTAGCCTTAGCCCCGACTGGTACCCAGACACCGAGGTAACCTGATACTTGCACATTTTCCACACCAAAAATATCATTGGCATTGAAGGTCAAGTTCCCATTCCAGTCGGTACGTTTAAGAAGGTTTGAAGGTACATCAGAATCGTTGAGGTAGGTTGCTAGACCATCCTTAGTCGTCAAAAGCAATGGACGGTAAAGCTGATTACGGTGGGCTCTACCCATATTCATCGTTACAGTTTCATTGCTACCCAATCGGAAATCATAGTTGTTGGTCATGATGACACCCATCCCTTGCGTACGGGTTTCAGCAGTTCCCCAATCAGTTCTGTTATTGGCACCTTTACCATAACGAACTGATGTCAAGAGGCCGTCATTTCCGACTTTCTTCACTTCCATGTCTTGACCACCAGCTACATACTTGATACGGGCACGCAAAAGGGTATCGATGGCATCAAAGTAAGGCGTCTTCTTGGCCATGTAGTGACCATCCTCACGGTAGAGGTCTCCATAATAAACACGTGTTACAGAGTCCTTGTTGGTCAACATGAGGGCATAGACAGATGGCAAGTTGTAAGACGCATAAGTCTTGTGAGCTGTATTGATATCCGCATTGTAAATCTCGAAGGCCTTCTTGATTTCATCACGGGTGAAATTGTAACCAAACAGATTTGGATTGATACGATCACGGATGATACGTTGGATAATGGTTTGCGCTTCAGTATCGTGGGCACGGGTGAAAATATAGTTGGCCATACGCTCACCGTTTTTATCGTTAGCACCACGTGGATTCAAACTACTATTCATAAAAGCAGTCATGTCCCCAAGCTGCATACGTGTATTTTTATCACGCATCAAAAGGTTGGTAAGAGCATTACGAAGGGCATTATCAATCGGCAGTTGTGCCCCTTTAGTATCCTTGTTGTAATATGGGTCGTTAGCAGACCACGCTTCCAAGTATGACAAGTGTTTGATCGCATTAGCTTCGGACTTGTCAACACCATAGGCTGCTTTGAAGTAATCTGAAGCGATTTGGAGAAGGTCAGCATCCACATTGTCCAAAGCATCGACACGCAAACCGTCAAAGTTAGCAGTTGGGTCATTGGCCATGATACTTCCGATATTCATCATAAAGTGGAGCCAGTTAAGTTGCTCCGCCTGAACAGCTGGGTTTGAGTTATCAATATCGTTGGCAAGCAAGAACTCAAGACCACCGATAGAATTGTCCTTGAAGTACTTACGTGTACCCGTCTGATTAGTCGGTGTGCGGTTAAGTAGACGATAATCAGAGTTGGCGTAGCTAGTACGGTTACCAGTATCACCCTTACTGTTGTTAAAGAGCAACTGTCCACCTTGCAAGTGGTCGTATGAACTATTTTCAGTGCTACTATTCCAACCTGGCTGAGTCTTGATGAACTGGTCGATACTTGTACGCAACCAGTTGGTATTGCCTTCACGCGCAATACGTTCTTCAATCTTAGTCTGAACAGCTTTAGCAGCTAGATTTAGACTTTCCTGGCTAGAGTTGGTTGAAAATGATCCCGCACCAAGACCTTGATTTTGCATGTAGTTTAGGTAGTTAACCTGAGTTGATTTGTCAGGCCACCAAACCATCAAGAGTGGACGTTTGTCCGCTTCAGTTGAAGCTGTCCAAGTCTTACCATCCTTAAGAATACTCTTTGGACGGTACCAAGCATCTGCTGTGATGAAGGTGTCGAGTTGGTCCAAAGATTTGTTATCGTTTTTGTAGAGCTGATTTCCAGATGAAAAATCCACAGTTGCCTTGATAGGTTTAGTTGAAAATTCATCCTGTGACTTAGTCGCAAGAGCCCCTGTTTCAGCATCAAAATAATATGACTTACCATCTTGCTCAAAGACGAAGTTCTTACGCACACTACCGTCACTATTGACATAGTATTGTTTGCCGTTAATCCATTGGATACCAGTCGCTGTATTGGTATTGGCTTCACGAGTTTCTGCCAAGGCACGACGGCTACGTGTACGAGCTTCTGTATTTGCCGTATCAGTTGTTGCTGCACGGTCTGTAGTAGCTGTTGCACGATCCGTTCCAGTTACTGCAGCGTTAGTATTTGTATTTGTATCAGTTGTTGTGGCACTCGTATCAGCTGCAGCTGCTTGCACATTTGTACTTGGTGATGCTTGACCTGAGTTAGTTTCCACTGTCGCTGCGTTTGCAGCAGGTGCCGCTGCCCTATCTGTAACATCGGTTGTCGTGCTAGTCGCATCTGCGACAGGAATAGCCACGCTCGCAGTATTAGCATCTGCTGAGATAGTTGGTGCTACTGTAGTTGCTGCATCATTAGTTGTAGCTGGCGTTTCTTGAAGCAGATTCTGACTGCTATCACCCGACTGATTCGCAGGATTTTGCTCATCGGCCTGAACCTGTTGATCCGCCAACAAAGTTCCACCAGCAACAGTAACCATTGAGAGTGCTGTCACCCCAATAGTCACCCAATTCTTCTTCACTTTATGCATTTTAAAGCGTACTTTTTGTTCCATAATATTTACCTTTTTCCCTTATATTACTTCTATCATAAGCTATTTGACAAGGGAATACAATTACACAACTATAATGTCAGCTTAATGTATCTACCTTCGTTTTCTCAGAAAACGTCCTTTAATAATCTGCCTAATAAATGCCCCTTGTGAACAAATGCACTAAGGATAACATAAAACCAGCTAAAATCCTTAGGATTTAGACTTTTTTAGACGATAGAATCATCCTACAATATTAATTTATTTTTAAATAAAAAAACCTTCTTTTTCTAAGATGAAAGAGAAGGTTCGGGTTAGAGATATTACCTAGTGAACAAATCAGCTATGGTTTCAATAATCGCATAGAGTAATGGGTATTTTCGTTTTCTGAAGTCTGTTTTATAAAAGTAGTAATTCGAAATGAAGATAAATAATATGACAATGATAATCCAAGCCAAAATAACCATAATTTCTCTCCTTTAAGAAGTTAGTTACACCTAGAGCTTAACGAAGATGGTTCCCCATAACTACCTCTAACTCTTTTTTCCTACATGCAAATATAATACCCATTATAACACGGCTATAGCTCCTCCTTGCGAATATGAGAGGGACAAAATTATTAGGATTTAAGTGTGAAAAAGCATCTGGGTGTACACTGACAGTTTCTCTAAAACAACTCAAAAAAAACCAGCAAACGCTGGTTTTTTCATCTATTTAATCACCTAGAGTTATGATAGGAAAATAATAATAATTTAGATAGGAAAAGGAAAAATTAGCTCTAGATTTTTAAAGTACATAGTAATTAGCGACGCTGTCTCAATTCACCAGTTTTAGCATCGCAGAAGAGGCGTTTGCCACCAACATAAACATAACGTCCTTTCACTTGACGACCTGAACCGTCAAAGTAAAGCTGTTTGCCATTGATGACTTGTTGTCCAGTCACTGCTTGACCTGCTGCGTTGAAGTAATACCAGCAGCCACGTCCAGCTTCGACAAAGCGGTTTACCACTTGCTCACCAGTGTGGGCATCAAAGTAACATTTCTTACCTTGGACAGTAAGCAATTTACCTTTGACTTGAGCACCATTGCTACCAAAGTAGTAAACTTTATTGTTAATATTTTGAAGACCTGTCACTTTGTGACCATCTTGGTTAAGGTAAGCCCATTGGTTAGCCGCCATTTGAATGAATTGGTTGATGACTGCTTGACCAGTGACGGCATCATAGTAACGTCCTTCAGCCCAGCCACCTTTTAGCTGGCTATGGTCTTTGTTGAAGTAATAGAGTTTACCATCAATCACTTTGGCACCTTGAACGAGGCAACCAAAAGCATCCGCATAATACCAGTTGTTGTTTTCAAAGATAAAGCGTGACACAGCCATTTCACCTGTTTGGGCAGAAATGTAGTATTGCTTGTTGCCTTGTTGCATCATCTGACCTTTGATTTGACGGCCTTCTGAGTCAAAGCAATATTCTTTACCATTGATGATACGTTTTCCTGTCACAGCGTAACCATGTTCATCAAGGTAGTACCAAGCTTGGTTTTCTTTATTTTGAACAAAGGTATTTACAGCCATATTACCAGTATCAGGGATGAAGTAACGGATACGGCCATCTGAGAAGCGAATAAATTTGTCTTTAGCTTGGATACCTGTTTGTGTATCAAAGTAGAAGGTTGTGCTACCCATTTCAAGGAGACCAGTAGCCATGTGACCATAACAATCGAAATAGCGTACATCCTTACGATAACCTGCAAAATCGTAGAAGCCGTTGATAGCTTTCACACCATTTTTATCGTAGTAATAGGTGTAACCATCGCTACCTTTAACAAGTGAGTCACGAGCTTGAAGACCATTTTCAAGGAAGTAATAAGCCTTACCGTCGATAACCTTTTCGCCTTTGACCTTTTGACCATATTGATCGTAATAATACCATTGATTTTCGCCTACACGGACAAATGAAGACTTGGTATTGTTTGAATCAACACTTGGTTTAGTCTCACCTGTGATGATTTGGTAACCTGAGTTATTTTGCTGGTTACCTTGTGAAATGATAGTGACATTAGCATTTGAACCATTCGAATGCCCTACTGATATGTTTGGAAACAGTTTATTAGAATTCGAAATGATAGTAACATTCGGCGTAGTTCCTGAAGCCGTGATGGTGATAGTCGTGTTTCGACCACCATTCCAATGAATGCCGTTTGAGTCAGACGAACTCGTCGTAATTGTCGCAAAACCGCTAGCTGACGATGATGATGACCATGATGATGAAGACGAGTAAGAATACCAAGCTGAACTTGATGAGCTTGAAGAACTTGACGCACTAGCACTTACTGATGCCGAGCTGCTACTTGATTGGTAAGCAGAACCCGTTTGTGATGAATTAGAGTTTTGTGTTCCTACTACTTGAGAAGATTGTGACGAACTGACTTGACCAGCTCCACCACCTACCACAGTCTGTGATGAGCCTCCTGTTGAGGCAGATGATGAAGACTCGTAGCCTGAGCTTGTTTGACTGCCATAGTTAGATGACACCGCTGACAAATGGCCAGCATCTTCTGTCAAGGTTGGCGAATAGCTTTCATTAATCATTGAGGCACTTGATTCAATACCTGCATCTGTTTGTTCAAAACCGTCACCATTAGGTAGTGACACTTCATCTGCTTGTGCCGATTGGTCTGACAAAAAGGCTCCACCCGCAAGTGCAACCATCGACAGCGTACTAACTCCAATGGTTACCCAGTTTTTCTTGACCTTGTGCAACTTAAATCCAACTTTCTTTTCCATAACATACACCTTTCAATATAACTTTATTTCTCTATTCTATGTTAAGGGATTTTGGAAACGAATACAATTACAGATGCATAACCCTAGTCTCATAAGACTAACCTTCTACCCATAATCTATTTGAAAAAACAAGCCTAAGATATATAGCTATAGCTTTTATATGTTAGAAACCGTTTCCAAAAAACGTTCAGATTTTCTTAAATTCACACAGAAACTCCGACTTTTAGCACTTTCACCACCTTCTTCATTAGAATGACTGAGCATAATTTAAAGCTAAAGTAAGCAGTCTATTGACGATTCTCTTAATCAAACTCATTTTTTGCTTACAATCTGCTTGGCATATCAAGAGATAGTAATAAAAGAAAAGCACTTGAAACAAAATGTTTCAAGTGCTTAAAAGCGGTGAGACTGGGAAGGTACCTACTGAATTTTAATCTAAAAGCATCTAGGATAGTCCCAAAATCACATTTTCTTCTGCCCTTTATCGTTTTCTGACCCAAGCTCCAGTATTGGCGTCATAGTAACGGCGTTGGCCTTTAACCCAGACGTAACGGCCTTTGACCTGACGGCCAGAAGCGTCAAAGTAGAGGTGTTGACCGTTGATGACTTGCTCACCCGTTACGGCTTGACCTGAGGCGTTAAAGTAATACCAAACACCACGAGAAACTTGGATAAAGCGATTGGTTACGGCTTCACCACTATTGGCATCAAAGTAGTATTTCTTGCCTCTGTATGTCAGAAGTTTCCCTTTAGCTTGGACACCGTTGCCTTCAAAGTAGTAAAGTTTACCATTGATATGTTGGAGACCAACTACCTTTTGACCATTTTGGTTGAGATAAGCCCATTTGTTGGCACCAACTTGGACAAAGCGGTTGGTTACGGCCTGACCCGAGTCACCATCATAGTAACGGCCGTTGGCCCAGGCACCCTTGACTTGGCTATAATCATTGTTGAAATAATAGTGATTACCATTAATGACTTGAGCACCTTTAACCAACTTACCATTGCCATCGACATAGTACCACTTGTTGTTTTCCGTCACAAAGCGTGAACGGGCAATTTCACCACTATCGCCATCAAGGAAGTAACGTTGGTTATTGATAGTGACAAAGTGTCCTTTAACCTGACGGCCTTCATTGTCAAAGTAATACTGCTTACCGTTAATGGTTTGGAGTCCTGTCACGGCATAACCGTTGCTATCGAGGTAATACCAAGCCTTGTTCTCAGGATTTTGCGCAAAACGGTTGACTGCGAGATTTCCTGTATCTGGGATGAAGTAACGCGTGCGTCCGTCCGCAAAACGGATGAACTTGTCTTTGGCTTGAATACCAGTCTTTTCATCAAAATAGAAGGTTGTCCCATACATGTCGTGGAGGCCACGATACATTTGACCGTTGCCATCGAAATAGCGAACGTCTTGGCGAGGACCCGCAAAGTCATAGAATCCGTTAAAGGCCTGAGCTCCTTTAGGATCGTAGTAATAGACGTGACCATCACTGCCTTGGCGAAGGACATGACGTAGCTGGAGACCATTGTCTAGGAAGAAGTATTTCTTACCATCAATGACCTGTTCACCTGTGACCATGTTGCCATTCTTATCAAAGTAATACCACTGGTTGGCACCGACTTGAATGAAGGTGTTCTTGGCAAGGTAACCACTCGTTGAGAAGTATTGGACCTTATCTCCAACCCTACGGAAACCAGTTGCTGTGATTTCAGTCATTTGTTTAGGAAGGAAGGTTTGACCTGCCTTAAGGCTGAAGTATTGGTTTGTAGCGTTATCTTGTAGAACATAGCGAGCTCCAGTACCTTGGATATTGCTTCCATTGAAATACTTGGCTGACCATTGCGTGATTTTCTCATTGGTAGTCAATTTACGGCCGTTTGAAATCTGCACGCGCTCAAAGATTGCTGGATATTTTGCCTTCAATTCATCAAGGAAGGCACCACCGTACTTGCCTTGGAAGTCATTTCCAAAGGTACGTGTTTTAGCTGCGTAGAGGCTATTGTAGATTTCAGCATTTGGACGTGGCGTTCCGTAGCTATTGGTACGAGAAGCTGTTACCACTTCTTTTCCAGGAAGATTGTAAATTTGGTCTGGAACCCAGTCAGCAATGGCTGAGATACCTTCTGCGTGAAGGGCACGAAGGGCATCCATGAGGTCTTTGAGCGAACCGTATTTGTTGTTCTTACTCATGGCAATATCGTAACGGTCTTCGAAGGCATAGCCATTTTCAATGATAGAATCCAAGAAAGTGCCGTCTTGGCTAGACACATATTGTGGCGCAAATTCAAAGGAAGTGATTCCCCACTCTTTGAAGCGTTTGGCATTTTGAGCAATAACACGGTTGGTGTACTGACTTGGTGTCTTAACGAAATCTTGGAAGTTTGAGAAACCTTCGTAAATGACTTGTGAATCAAGAGCTGCTGATGATTCAAAGACCTGCTCACCCTTCTTAGTTGTCGAAGCCTTGGTGCGGGCATCTTGGTTTTCAGAAGCACCTACTGGCACCCAAACTGCCAAATAACCTGAAACTTCAACGGTTGAATGACCAGCAATATCGTCTGCCGTGAAGGTCAAGTTCCCTTGATTATCCGTATAGCGAACCAATCCAGCTGGCACATCAGAATCCTTGAGGTAGGTCGCAAGACCTGTCGATTTGCTGAGAAGCAATGGGCGGTAAGCCTGATTTTTGTGGGCGGCTCCCATATTGACCACTAGACGGTCATTAGCTGCCAACTTCATATCTGGACGGTTGGCTGTAAGGACGAGCATTCCTTGGTTGCGTGTTTCGGCAGTACCAAACTGGTTGGCTTCTTCTGCCCCCTTACCATAACGCACAGATGACATGATTTCATAGCCATTAAGCTTAGTGACCTTCATGTCTTGACCACCTGCTACATATTTAATGCGAGCACGAAGCAGGGCATCGATGGCATTATAGTATGGTGATTTTTCAGCCATGTATTGGCCATCGTCGGTAAAGAGATCTCCGTAGTAAACACGAGTGATACTATCCTTGTTGGTCAACATTGTGGCATAGGCAGCTGGGATATTGTACTGGGTGTACTTTTTATCAGCCTTGCGCATGTCCGCATTGTAGATTTCAAAAGCCTGTTTGAGCTCATCCATAGTGAAGGTGAAACCATCTGTTTTTGGATTAATCTGCTTGCTGATGATATTAGCCAAAACAGCTTGCACTTCACTATCATGGGCTCGCACGAAAATATAATTGGCATCACGTAGCGTGTGTTTCTGCTCACTTGAACGATTGTTAAGAGAGTTAGTAATCACGCGCTCCAAGCTGCCACGGTAATTGGTCTTACGCAAGAAAGTTGTCAAAAGCGTTTCACGTAGTGGATTGTCGATAGACAACTGAGCACCCTTGGTATCCTTGTTGTATTGATGATCGTTGTAAGACCAAGCTTCAAGGATTGACAAGTGAGCAATGGCGTTGGCCTCATTATCAGCCACACGGTATTTTCCCTTAAAGTAATCAGAAGCAATCTGCAAGAGATCCGCATCCACATTGTCCACCGCATCGATACGAACACCGTCAAAGTTGGCACTTGGATCATTGCCAAGGATAGAACCAATGTTCATGATGTAGTGGAGCCAGTTTAGTTGCTCTGCCTGAACAGCTGGGTTAGAGTTGTCGATATCGTTAGCCAAGAGCAACTCGTAACCACCATTTGAACGGTCAATATGATATTTGCGTGTCCCCGTTTGGTTAGTCGGTGTGCGGTTCATGAGGCGGAAATCTGAATTGGCATGACTTGTCGCACTATTATTTAGGAAGGTCAGAGCGCCTCCTTGCAAGTGGTCTTTACCAACTAAGAGATTGTCCTCACTCTCAGAGTTCCAGCCAGGCTGTGTTTTGATGAAGTCTGACATCAACTGGCGAAGCCAAGTGGTATTGCCCTCACGACCAATACGTTCCTCGATTCCTCGTTGAACCGTTTCGGCAGCAGCTGCCAAGTCATAGCTCATCATATCTGTCGTATAGGTCTTATTACCAAACCCTTGTTGGCTCATATAGTTGAGGTAGTTGACCTGTGTCACCTTGTCTGGCCACCAAGTCATCAAAAGGGGACGATAATCTTTCTCAGTTGAAGCTGTCCAATTTTTCCCATCCTTCAAAATCTGTTTTGGACGGTACCAGCTATCAGCCGTCAAAAAATTGTCCAAGTGTTCAAAACTCTTGCTTGACGTATCATAGGCCTGGTTATAAACCGCATAGATAGAGTTATTTGGAATGGCATCGGCACGATACAAAGGTTTACTTTGATCTACCATCGCCCCAGTCTCATCGAAATAATAAAGACGACCATCAAGTTCAATCGCTGTGTTCTTTTTCACAACGCCATTTTCAACATAATACTGCTTGCCATCAATCGTCTTCAAGTTGGAAGCTACTGGTTTATAGTCAAGACTTGACTGACTTGGTTGGACTGGCTTGTTAGGTTGAGACGGTTGACTTGGTTGAACAGGTTTGTTTGGTTGATTTGGCTGCGTTACAATAGTCACATTTGGTCTTGTGCCATTTGGACTTGTCACCGTCACGTTTGGCTTAGGAGTGTTTGGCCCTGTGATAATGGTGACATTTGGTGTCGTACCGCTGGCCGTAATCGTGATGTTGGTGTTACGGTTGGCATTGATACAAATAGTGCTATCAGCAGCGCGTGTGGCGATTGCTGGTGCAGCATTGGTCAAGACTCTAGGTCTTGCTTGTTCTGTCACACTTGGAGTAGACTGAGCACTTGTTTGCCCAGCTACTTGAGTCGTAGCCTGACCTTGTGAGGCCTGTTCCGTAGTCAGTGTCTCTTGGGCACTAGCTTGAGTTTGCGAAGAAACTGCCACTTCTTGATCGATAACTTGACTGCTTTGTGCTTGAGCAGTTGCCTCTTGAGCGACCGCACTTGTCGTCGCCTGAGAGCTTGTTTCGTGACTTACGCTGGCTGTTGCTACTGCTGCCACACTTGCTTGAGCACTAGCTTGCTCAGTAACAGTTGTTGTCGTCACTAGACTGGCAGTACCATCCTCACTCAGTTGCTGCAAGCCGTCACCATTAGGTGCGCTCGTCTCATCGGCCTCTACTTTTCCTTGAGCTAGGAGGCTTCCACCCGCCAAGGCAACCATTGAGAGGGTAGTCACCCCGATAGTTACCCAGTTTTTCTTAACCTTATGTAGTTTAAAACGTACCTTATTTTCCATCTATAACAATCATCCTTTTTTTCTATTGTTTTCTCTACTCTATGATATATTCAGACAAATTACAAATAGGAAAAAGTCATCTTATTTTCATGAATCTCTGCCGGACGCTTCCTATTATTAACTTTGATTTGTAAAAATGAGACCTTACACCATATGTAAGGTCCTAAATAGAGTTTTTTTGCTTCTCAAACTCCTTCAAGTGCTTATCTTCAAAGGCTTTTGAAGATTAAAGCAAGCTTCAATTAACCTTAAGAGATAGCAAAACTATGAGAGAAGTAGCCCCTAAAAAGACAATTCTGAAAAGAAAATTTTAGATAGAAAGACTCTATTTTTTCATCTGACTAAGATCGTGGTCTGTCTATGAGGAACAAAAATTAAAAATATAAATGATTTACACAGGTGAATTCTTATTTGACTAACGAAACTAAATATAGAATCTTTTATGTCAGTTCTTTAACATTTTTGATAATTCCGTTAGTTTCTGTTGTTTATTCTTAAAAAAGGATTATAATGAAGCTAGGTGAATATGTAAGCGTTTTAATTTTGCTTTAAAGGACACTTGGGGGATTATCTAAAAGATTGACATTAGTTACCTAATGCCTAAATAAGGATTATAGTAGGATAACCATTCCTGAGTCACTTTGAACCATCAAACTAGGGCTCATAAAAAGAATACAGCATCATTTCAAACTAGAGCTCTAGAGGGGACGCCTCATACTAGTAAGCTCTAGTTTTTTGTGTCTTAGAAGCCCAAAATAAACGAGATCTTCCATGCTTAGAAAGGAGGAAAATTCCGAACGGCTCTCGTTTTTCTAGAATCATTTCGTCAGGACTCATGTTTGCCTCGAACAGTCTCGTAATATAGAAATTGAGGAGGCTTGGAGAAATAAGGATTGTCACAAAAAGATTAACTTACATCGTTAGGGACTCCTCCCCAATGCTCACTTTTCATAAACTCTCATGACAGCCCTTATTTTGCAGTATGTAAAAAGTTTAAAATGAAAGGAGAATTACCATGGAAAAGAAAGTACATTTTAAACTTCACAAAGTTAAAAAACATTGGGTAACTATTGCAGTGACAGGACTTGCTTTGGGATTGAGTTTTGCAGGACTCAGCTACGCTTCAGCTGAAGAACAACCTACACCTGTTAATGAAGCGACTGTTGAAGCCATCATCAAAGAAGGCGCCATTGACGTCGAGGCTCCAGCAACTAATGAAGCCACAGCTAAACCTACAGAAAACACACCTGCTACCGCTTCAAGCGAAACTGCTACAGTATCAGAGGCAACAGTAGCTAGCTCAGAAGTTGCTTCAACAGAAACTGTTTCTGAAAAACCAAGCTCTGAAGTCACAAGCACAGCTAGTTCGGAAGGAGCTAGTTCTGAAACTGCACATTCCGAGGTAAGTACAACGACTAGTGAGAGTGTTACAGCTGAGAATGTGTCATCTGTTGGTGATATCCCAAACGAAAATACCACGAGAGGAACTGACCGTTCTGCCTTTACTGAAAAAAGAAATGGATTTGTCACCGAACAAGAAGAACGCATCGAAACAGTTAACTATGTAGGTAGTCTTATTACCTTAAGACATCCTTATTACGTTACTTATTACTACGATAATAACGGTAATAAGCTTATGGGATGGCAAGATATTAATGGAGAACGCTATTATTTCAAAAAAGAGCGAGAACATCCTGGTTTCGAAACCATTGATGGAAAACTCTATTACTTTACAGATAGTGCACGTATGCTCCATGATGAATTTGTTGAAGAAAATGGTCAAACTTACTATCTAGGTAGCGATGGTGTGCGAGTTTCTGGCTTACAAGATATCAAAGGACAAACCTATTACTTTAATCCTGATAGAAACGACCAACTTAGCTACGGATTGAACGTGGTTGGTGACAAACTCTATCTTTTTGGAGATGCTGGCAAAGAAAATCCGGGGCAATTAATTAAAGACACTCATCTCAAGAATGGTGACTTCCAACTAAATATTGATGCTAGTGGCATCGTAACATTAGCTAATAACCATCCAGCTTTTCTACAAGATAATGCTGGGCATTGGTATTATATGAATACAGATGGAAAGCTAGTTACTGGACCACAAACTATTGACGGCTTAACCTATTACTTTGACTCAGATGGTAGACAGGTCAAGGGTGAACGCCGTAAGGTCAATGGTAAATCCTATTTTTACGACCCAGATAACGGCGCCCTTGTGACGAACCGCCTCGTCACCTTCAAAGCTGGACGATTCATTCCTGAAGAAAACTATGCTAAAGAAATAAGATTTGACTCTGCTCCTTATGCCAATTATGACAACAACGAACATCCTGAACTCGAACGGTATTATTTTGGTGCCGATGGCCTACCAGTCACAGGATGGCAAACCATCAATGGTAATAAGTACTTTTTCCAAGATGATGGAAATATGGTCGTGCACAGATTTTTCAATAACTATTACTTCTACAGTGATGGTACCATCGCTAGAAATATACGATTGAATATTCCGACTCACTATATTATGAGAGAATTTCCAAATATCTATGAATTTGACAATGATGGGGTTGGTAAATACATCTCTGATGATTTTAAGGACCTTCGACCTAAGAGCGCTTATTTTGTCCAAGGTAAAGATGGGTACTGGCGTTACTATAATGAACATGGATTTCCTGCCATTGGTTCTGAAACTGTTGATGGCTATGACATGTATTTCCATTTAGGAACTCATCGCCAAGCTAAGGGAGAGTTCGTTGATATCGAGGGCAAGGTTTACTATTTTGATAAAGATAACGGTCGAAAAGTCAAAGATACAACTTTTGATTTCGATGGTAAGACCTATGTGGCAGACCAATCTGGTGTCATCACCATTAAAAGTCAATCAACTGAACGAAACCGCTATATCAGTGATTCCGAAGGTAATTGGTACTATGTCAATGACAAGGGTTACCTCCTCCTTGGTGCTCATACCATTGATAACGTCAAAGTTTATTTCGGCACCAATGGTGTTCAATACAAAGGTCATTTTGCTCCTGATAATCACTATTACGATAAAGATAACGGTGCTTTAGTAACAGATAGATTGGTTGAGGATGGTGGCAAAGAGTTTTATGTTGATAAAGAAGGAAATAAGTTTCACGGTGCTAAGTATTTGGACGGAATTCAGTACTACTTTAGATACGGCGAAAAAGTGAAAGGTGAGTTTAATTATCCATACCGTGGTGATCATTATTATGACAAAGAGACTGGTGCCCTTGTAACCGGAAAATACTTCGAACATAAGAATAACTGGTATTATGCAAATAGTAAGGGAAATATTCTGACTGGTAGAAGAGTTATCGATGGCAAGCATGTCTACTTCTACGATGATGATTACGGACAATATAAGGGTATACAAGCTAAAGATAAACTCATCATTTTAGGTGGTAAGACTTACTATTATCTTCCTGGCTCTGGTAATCGTGCTGATAATGTAACCTTGACAATCAATCACGTTACTTATTACTTCGATAATGACGGGGTTGGACATATCCTTCGATAGTCATTTACAAGTGACTATGGATTGCAATTATTTCACACAAAAGGAAGTCGACCAACTGTCAACTTCCTTTTTCATATAATCAATCACTGTCATTCAAACAGAACCCAATTATGACATTTTTTAACATTTACGATTATCTTGTAAAAAAACTTGTTTGTAATTAAAAAAGTATTATAATAAAGGTAGGTGAGCATGTAAGCGTTTTACTAAAACGTTGAAAGTGTACTACAGAGGGATTAGGATTAGGAACTTGGCTTTAGAATTCTAACGTCAAAATAATTTTTTATGCATGAAAACTGGTCCTTAGGCACTTTGGCATGATAATCTAAGGCTCTTTTCATACACACATCTGTCTATAATATAAAACTAGAGCTTTAGAGAGAATGCTTCAAACTAAGAGCTCTAGTTTTTTGTATTTGAAGACACATGCCATAGGTTGGTTTCAATAATTAAACGAAAGGAGATAAATAAAAATATTAGGATAAAAAAATAAAATCACTTGTTTCTAGATATAAACTACACAGCCTAAGCATATTCTCCTTGCCACACATTTGACGTGCTCGCCTATAAAATCGTCTTATGGCCATGCCCTGAGAGATTTAGATATGGGGCTCAGTCGTTTTAATAGATTTGCTCACTTTTAACACTTTTCTGACGGCCCAGCTCCTTTATGTTACACACCAAAACATCGGTGTTCATTTTATGAAAGGAGTCTATCATGAATACTGAAATGAATTATCCATGGCACGTGTACAAGAAGCACCTTGTGGCACTTTCTTGTGTAACCGCACTAGCTGCTTTTTCCCTAGTTGCTCGCCCTGCATTTGCGGAAGAAGTAAAAGCATCTGATACGAATGCTAAGACCGAAGTTGTCGCACCTGCTATAGAAAATGTAGTGGCTACTGTTGAGACTAAGACACTTGATGAAAATCCAACAGCAACTATAACAGATGCACCAACAGGCACAAGCATTATCACCAGCGAAGCTACAAGTGTTACCACTGATACTACAGCTATTCCTGAAACAGCTAAACCCGCTTCAGAGGCTTCAAGCACAGTTATCTCTGAAACAATTTCAACAAAATCAGAAATACCTACTTCTAAAACAGGAGCTACAGTAAGTGAAACTGCTAGTATGGAAAACGCTAGATATGAGGACATCTCAGAAAATCGACTTAAGACTGATGTTTCTTCCTTCAATAACGATGAAAACACAGAAATTCAAGACGAAGATCCTGAAGAAAATATTACAGGTGGTCAATGGTATAGTGACGTACAAGGTAGTTGGCACTACAAAAAAGACGGTAAAGACCTTATAGGTGCACACGTTGTTGACAATCAGCACGTGTATTTCCATGAAGATGGTAAACAAGCCAAAGGTGAATCTGTCCAACGGAATAACCATTATTATTTCTACGACCAGAATCTAGGGCATAGGATAACTGAACAGTTTGTCAAGGTAGCTGATTTTCCTCACGATGAATACCGTTACTTTGGTAAATATGGTGTGGCTGTAACAGGCTGGCAAGATATTAATGGAAACCGTTACTATTTCTATCCTGACACTGCGTATAGAGTCTCCATTCCTTGGTACCAAGGAGATTGGGATGACTTCCATAAAGTTTACATTGATAGCAAGCCATACTACTTTGGACATGATGGTGAACTTTGGCGAAACCGCTATGTCCGATCTCTAGGGGGAATTCCTGGTGGCTATAAGAGCATGGATTTCGGAACATTTTACCTCGGCGATGACGGACAATACGTTACAGGCTGGCAAAAGAAAGGCGAAAAAGAATATTATTATTTTGAATACGGACGGCAAGCTAGAGGAATCGGATTCAACAACAATGACAGCCAAACCAATGTTATGGGGCAATTTATTAGGTTCCCAGAAGGTATCCGTTACTTTGAACCTTATACTGGTGAACTTGTCAAAAATCGTATGATTTATAACGACAAGAATATGCTTTTTGAATATTCACATGGTTATATTCCTGGATGGCTCTATTTCGATAAAGACGGTATTGCAGTAACTGGACTTCAACAAGTTTGGGGTGAATACTACTACTTCCGTGATGCAGCTGGTCTCCCAATAAGAGTCCAGGGAGAAATTGTAGACTACAAGGGACATAAGCTTTACTTCGATCCGAACAATGGTCAAATGTGGCGTAATCGTAATGCCAACATTGATGGAAAAAATTATCATATTGATGAAAACGGCTACCTTACAGAGATTTAAGTCATCAATCAATTGTAATTAAGTTATTTTTGCATTATTTCAGTTTTTAAACTGAAAAGATTTTAATATGAAGGGGAATTTATCATGATTACGAAAAGGACTAACCCAAAGAAACACCTTGTAGCACTTTCCTGCGCAACTGCTCTAGCTACTTTTACTTTAGTCGCACGCCCTACATTTGCGGATGAAGTAAAAATACCTGAAGCTACAGGTCAACCAACTGAGATTCTTGCACCTGCACAAGAAACTGCAGTAACTAATGTTGAGGTCAAAGCATCTACTACAAATCCTATCCCAACTAATACTGAGCTGCCTTCTAGTACAAGTACGGTTCTTAGTGAAGCTCCTAGCAGTGAAGTCGCATCATCTGAATTAGCAAGCGAATCACCAGTAGAAATTACTTCTGAACAAGGTAATAGCAATCAAGATAATGAGGCCAATAAAACTATACCTATCAAAACCGCAACTTCAGAAGCCTCTGCCACAAAGACTTCGTCAGAAAAAGTCAATGAACCTATTACTGTCGAAGAAACAAAAACACCTACAAAAAACAGTGAACAACCTGTCCCAATCGAAGACAATGAAAAGCCAGTCTCACCTTCTGTAACACTTGAAAATGCACCTCATATTTCTGGTGGACATTATTATAGTGATGATAATGGTAACTGGTATTACAAGGATGCAAATGGCAAAAATCTTGTTGGGCTGAACTATGTGGATAATGTTCCTGTTTACTTTAGCCAAGATGGTATTCAAATCAAAGGTGGTTTTGCAGAGGATGGCCGATACTATGACAAAGATTCTGGTGCGCTTGTAACCAAGGCCTTTAAAGAACTCTTAACTTATATTGGTCGTGATGATATCAACGGTCAAAACATTTATACTACTGATTGGTACTACCTCGATGCCGATGGAAGACCTCTTAAAGGTCCTCAAAATCTTGGTGGAACAAACATGTACTTCTTCCCTAACGGAGCACAAGTTAAGGGACGTTTCGCACCTGACGGACATTACTATGATAAGGACTCTGGTGCGCTTGTAACTAACAGCTCTGTCCATGTCTACAACTGGAATTTACAAAATCAAGACGGAAATCGTGTGAATCACTTTGTCATCACTATTCCAAATAATTCAGTCGTTGGACCTAACGGTGAAAACCAATTTTTGGATATGAGTCATTACCCACTTTCTAGCAATGATTTGAATCGCGAAGATTTCTACTATTACGTAGATGACAAGGGGGATAAACTGACAGGACCTCAAACCCTAAACGGCGTCCATGTCTATTTCGACCAAAATGGTAGACAACTTAGAGGTGAGTTTGAATTTGACGAAGATGGTACTGTTCATTACTATGATGCGAAAAACGGTGCCCGCGCTGAAAATACCATTGTTAGAACAAATACTGGTGCTTTCAAATTCGATGCAAATGGTAATGGACATTTGATGGGACCTGGCGAAGAAATGGATACACCTGTTACTCCTACAGTCTCCCTAGACAAGGCACCACGAGTTTTTGGTGGTCACTATTATAGTGATAACGAAGGCAACTGGTACTACAAGGATACAAACGGTAAAAACCTCATCGGTCTCAACTTCGTTGACAACATTCCAGTCTACTTTGACAAGGATGGCAAACAAGTCAAAGGACGTTTTGCAGAGGATGGTCGCTATTACGATAAAAACTCTGGTGCACTTGTAACAAAACGCTATCTTGAAACTGAAGATGGCAACTGGGTTTACGTCAATGATAAAGGTGATAAACTCAAGGGAGAACAAACTATCGATGGTGTTAAAGTCTACTTTGATGATTTCACTGGTACACAAGTCAAGGGACATTTTGCACCAAATGGTAAATACTATGACAAAGATTCTGGTGCTCTCGTAACCAATGCTTTTAAAGAAATCTTGACTTATATTGGTCGTGATGATATCAACAATCAAAATGTTTATACTACTGCCTGGTACTATGTCGATGCTGATGGTAAGCCATTAACAGGACCTCAAACCTTTGGAAATAGTCGCTTTTACTTCCTTCCTAATGGGGCACAAGTCAAGGGACGCTTCGCCCCTGATGGACACTATTATGATAAAGACTCTGGTGCTCTCGTAACTGATAGCTTTGTTCATGTCTACAACTGGAATTACCGAAATCTCGATGGTGATCGCATCTTCCACTTCACTATTACCATTCCTGGAAATGATATCGTAGATCAGGATGGACAGTACCCAAGAGAAAGCAAAGATTTAGATCGTGAAGATTTCTACTACTATGTTAATGCTAAAGGGGATAAACTGACAGGACCTCAAACCTTAAACGGCATCCATGTTTACTTCGACCAAAACGGTAGACAGCTTAGAGGCGAATTCAAATTTGACGATGACGGAACTGTCCACTATTACGATGCTAAGAATGGAGCACGCGCTGAAAATACCATTGTTAGAACAAACACTGGTGCCTTCAAATTCGATGCTGACGGTAATGGACATTTGATGGGACCTGATGAAGTATAGGAATATAATTCAAATAACAACTATTGATATCGCATAATTACTTTGATTTAGTAATCGTTAAAAAGGAAGTCGACCAACTGTCAACTTCCTTTTTTATATCACAAGTAAACTTTTTCTTCCCCTTTAAGAAAACTTTAGGATTTGCTTTATATACTATAACCATCCTAAAACTTTTCTTTTTCATAATCTCCTAAATCCAGGGCCTAGGTCCTGGATTTTTTTGTGTGGTCAAGAAACAAACGATGTCATAGGTTTTTAGCAATTGCTTTTCTTATTTTGCCTGATTAATCATATCTAGGAAATAAGCATGTACCCTTTCGTCACCCGTTAATTCTGGATGAAAAGAGGTCACTAACATCTGCTTTTCTCTAGCTGCCACGATAGCCCCATTGACTTGAGCTAAAATCTCCACTTCTGGTCCAACAGCTTCAATAATTGGCCCACGAATAAAGACCATTGGGATCTCCCCTATTCCCTTAAATTCAGCATCTGTGACAAAACTGCCCAATTGGCGACCATAGGCATTTCTGGCTACATTGATGTCCATACTTGCCAAATGTTTTGTTTGGTCCCCCACTATGGTTTTGGCCAACAAAATCAGACCCGCACAAGTTCCAAATACAGGTAGTCCTGCATCAATTTTCGCCTTTATCAAGTCAAACAAGTCTAAATCATGCAAGAGTTTCCCCATGACTGTCGACTCTCCCCCTGGTAGAATGAGCCCGTCCAAATCAGCGTGGGCTTCCCAATCTTGTCGATTTCTGATTTGAACCGTTTCAACCCCAAGTGCTTTCAAGACCTGCTCATGTTCTGCAAAAGCACCTTGCAAAGCCAGTATTCCGATTTTTGTCATTTATTTTCCTCGCTCTGCCATTAGGATGTCAATTTCATCCTTGTTGATACCAACCATGGCTTCACCCAAATCTTCTGACACTTGCGCCAAAATATCTGGACGATTATAGTTAGTCACTGCTTTGACGATGGCTTCCGCACGTTTTTTCGGATCTCCTGATTTGAAAATCCCTGAACCAACAAAGACACCTTCAGCACCCAACTGCATCATAAGCGCAGCATCCGCTGGCGTCGCTACACCACCTGCCGCAAAATTGACAACAGGCAACTTGCCATGTTCATGGACATAACGAACCAAATCAATTGGCACCTGCAAGTCTTTAGCGGTAATATAAAGCTCATCATCTCTAAGATTTTGAATGCGGCGAATTTCTTGATTCATGAGTCGCAAGTGGTGAACAGCCTGAACAATATCACCAGTACCAGGTTCACCCTTGGTACGAATCATAGATGCCCCTTCTGAAATACGGCGAAGAGCCTCACCAAGGTCCTTAGCTCCACAGACGAAAGGCACATCAAATTTGGTTTTGTCCACATGAATAAGGTCATCGGCCGGTGTCAAAACCTCACTCTCGTCGATATAATCAATCTCAATCGCCTGCAAAATCTGTGCTTCCACGAAATGACCAATACGCACCTTAGCCATCACTGGAATACTAACAGCGTCCTGAATTTCCTTAATCATCTTAGGATCACTCATACGTGACACACCACCCACTGCACGGATATCGGCCGGAATGCGTTCCAAGGCCATGACTGCAGCCGCTCCTGCCGCCTCAGCAATACGTGCCTGCTCAGGATTTTGAACGTCCATGATGACGCCCCCCTTAAGCATCTGTGCCAAATTTTTATTTAAGTCGTAACGATTTGTCATTGCAATCACCTCTCATGTTTTTATGCCCTCTATTTTACACAGGATGATTTTTGAAGAAAAGAGTCTTTTTCTCAAACTGTATGGGGACAATTACCCTTTCAAGCATATCTATAGACGAAAAAATAAATAAATTAGGAAAACTCTTTTATAGGCTACAACTATCACGAATATAAGAATCTTTTTATAAAATCATGGCGTTTTTGTATCCGTTTTCTATTGAGTTTATTAGAAAATAAGATTAAAATATAACTGTAAATTAATTTTGGTTTTCATGTTGTTTTAAATGTCACAACATGAATTTACCAAGTCACCATACAAGGGGGAAAATTATGGAAAACAAAGTTCGTTTCAAACTTCATAAAGTTAAGAAACATTGGATCACAATCGCTGCCTCAAGTTTGGCTATTGGGGCTTCACTAATTGGACTAGGACAGGTCGGAGCTGATGAAGTCAAGCCTGAAACAACTGCCGTTAACAGTCCTGAAAATGTCGTCTCTGACAGCAATCTTGAGACAAGTGCTAGCCTCATTACAAGAACCGAAGTGGCTCCAACGAGTACTGTTGTCGGGAATACTTCTAGTGAAGCAGTCTCTACTGACACTACATCTACTAATGTGGCTAGTCAGCCTGCAGAAGCAACTGCTACACAGCCTGCTAACGAGACTGATAAAAAGGGTGGGGCAGCTCCAGTTAATGAAACAACTACTGCTGATAGGAGCGTTGAAATCTCATCTGGGACAAGCGACAACGCAACTACTTCACAGGAAACACCTTCCCAAGGTGGCAAGTTCACTTCTGATGATCAAGGCAACTGGTATTATCTAGACAGTGACGGCCACAAACTGACTGGTCCACAAACCATCGATAACTTTAACCTCTACTTCCATGACAATGGAATCCAAGCAAAGGGTGAAAAGATTACCATTGATGGCAAGGATTACTACTACGATAAAGATAATGGGCGTAAAGTAACTGATACAAGCATTGAAGTAGACGGTAAAACCTATTTAGCAGATGCTGATGGCATCCTTACCGAAAAAACGCAACTACCAACCCAGGTTGTAACTGGTGGTCATTTCCAATCTGACAACCAAAAAGATTGGTATTACTACACTGCCAACGGTGAAAAATTGACTGGTTGGCAAAATGTTGATGGTGTCATCCTTTATTTTGATAAAGATGGGAAACAAGTCAAAGGACAAGAACGAGAGATTGGTGGAAAATACTATCGATTCGATGAGAATGATGGTTCTCTATTAACGAATCAGTGGCATCACACTTCAATTTTCAATGGCTATAGGACAGAACCTCAATATACAACTTATACTAATTACTTAGGCGAAGATGGTGCTGCATTTATTGGATGGCATACCATTGACAGTAAACGTTATTATTTCAAACCTGACGGACTTTTGGCTAAAAATGATACTGTCACAATTGATGGGAAGATTTATCTTTTTGATTACCAAGGACAATTGGTCAAGAACAAATATGGCATTGTTGAAACTCCTTCAATGTTCCATGCAAACACTTCTACCTACCGTACCAATGCTAACGGCGAAGTCTTAACTGGTAAACAAATTATCGATGGAAAAGAATATATCTTTGCTTCAAAGGGTCAAGTTCTTGATGGTATCATAGGTTATGACAGCAAACTTTATCTAGTCACAGATAGTAAAATAGAAAAAAACTATTTTGGAGCCCTTTTTTCAAAAAAAACATTTTGGGGCGGGCCTAGTTTCTCTGGAATCTATGGAACTGATAAAAACGGCGTCCTCCTAGAGGGCATCCAACGAGGCTCCGATGGTTACCTTCACTACTTCCAACCAAAGGTGGAAAGTATTAACAAGCCTACGTGGAAAGAAATCGATGGCAAGCGCTATCGTCTAACAAAATCATATCGAACAGAAAGATATGCTGGTATGTACACCACTATTATCCTTACTAACGACACTTTGAAAGTCGATGATAAGACCTACACAATTGATAATGAGGGAGTAGTGACTGAATTTACGGCTAAAAACCAATTTGTTCGCGATGATTTCTGGAACTGGTACTACTACGACAAAGAGGGCAAACTCCTAACAGGCCGTCAAACCATTGATGGTGTTCAACTCTACTTTGATAAAAATGGTAAGCAAGTCAAAGGTAGCCTAGTAGACATTGATGGTAAAACTTACTACTTTGACAAAGACAGTGGGGCTATGTGGACGAATACCACTCTCGAAAAAGACGGCAAAACTTATATCATCGATGAAAACGGTGTGGCTACTGAGAAAGTGAATTAAAAAGGAAAGACATAATATTTCTACCACTTTAAGAAAACTTTAGGCTTTGCTTTATATACTAAAACCATCCTAAAACTTTTCTTTTTCATAATCTCCTAAATCCAGGGCATAGGTCCTGGATTTTTTTGTTTTTAGAAAAGTCTGTAGCAACTAAAATCATTCCCTCTCTCACTCGCATCACAATGTAATCGTTTTCTTATTTTTATCAAAATTTCTTATATTTCCTTGAAAGTCTCTAAAATAGCGCTATAATAGGACTTAGGAAATGGAGGAAAAATTATGAAAGTACATTCTAATTTTACTGGACAAAAGTCCACAAAACGTCTGATTGCATTCTCATGTGCAACTGCTCTTGCAAGTTTTACTTTAATCGCAAGACCTGCCTTCGCTGAGGAAGCTAAAGCTGATAACGCATCAAACCTTGATGTGACTGCTACTACCACTGCGAATGTAGAAACTACAGCAGACCTCGTCGAAACAAAGGTTGTCGAAGCACCTGTTACTACTGAAAATGTGGCTAGCACAGAAAACACCACAAATGTCTCAGAACAAGCCTCAACTTCTACAGCAAGTTCTGAAACTGCCAGTGAAACAGCTTCAACAACTACAAGCGAAAGTCAAGCACCTGCAGAATCGGTCTCAGGCCAAACACGCGAAGCTGTAACTACAGACCGGGCTGCCAGTGAGGCTGCATCAGCAACCGCAGATACCAATAGTGAAACCAATGTTACCGGTGGTCAATATTATAGTGATAGCCTTGGTAACTGGTATTATAAGGATGCTAGTGGTAAGAACCTAACTGGTGCACAAAAAATCGATGGGATCAACGTTTATTTCGATGAAAATGGCATACAAGTCAAGGGAAACTTTTCAAAAAATAAACAATACTATGATGCAGATTCTGGTGCTCTTGTAACGGATTGTTATATTAATCATCTTGGTGGTGTTTACTATGTCGATAAAAATGGTGAACCATTAAAAGGCGCACAAACCATTCAAGGAAAACAAGTTTATTTCAATGATTACAACGGCCTTCAAGTTCGAGACGGATTTGCTAGCAATGAACACTTCTACGATAAAGATGGTAACCTTGTAACAGATAGCTATGTTTTTAGCACTAAATACAACTATAACAACACTATCTATCCTTTCTATGTTGATAAAAATGGCGACAAATTAAAAGGTGAACAAATCATCAATGGAAAATCTGTCTATTTCGATAAGTATGATGGAGCACAGGTGCGTAATAGCGTTGCTGACAATGGGCGTTTCTATGATCAAGATGGTAATTTAGTTGATCTAGGGAAAAAACACTACGTGTTCATCGATAACCATTGGTTCTATGTTGATGAAGATGGAAAGATACTTAAAGGTGAACAAGTCATTGATGGTGTGAAAGTTTACTTTACCCCTTATTACGGATATCAAATTAAAGGGGATTTTAATTCTGACGGCCAATTCTATGACAAGGATACTGGCGAGCTCGTGACAAACCGTTATATTCAATTAACACGCTACGAATCGAACGGCTCTATGGCTCCAACTCTAGAGACCCATTGGTATTATCTTGGGGCAGACGGAAAAGTGGTAACAGGTCCACAAGTTATTGACGGCGTTCGTGTCTACTTTAACTATAGAGGACACCAAGCAAAAGGAGACTTTGGCTACGATGGTTATTATTATGATAAAGACACTGGAGCACTCGTCAAAAATAGCTTTGTCTCCTTAGAGCAACCATCAGGAACCCTTATTTATTACCTCGATAACGAAGGCAATACAATTAAGGGAGAACAAATTATTAATGGTAAGCATCTCAACTTCGGTGAATACGGTATCCAAGTTAAGGGAAATTTCGCACCTAATGGACTTTTTTATGATGCAATTACAGGGGAACCTGTTACTAATCGTTATGTTCAAATCAATGACCAGAGTAACTCATATAATACCCTTGAAAATAAAGATAAATGGTTCTATATCGGTTCAGACTCTAAAGCTCTTAAAGGAGAGCAAGTCATTAATGGCGTAACCGTATTCTTTGACAAAGATGGGGTTCAAGCTAAAGGGATTTTCGCAGATGACGGTTTCTATTATGATAAAGATTCTGGAGCACGCGTTAATCTTGGCAACAATCAGTTTGTTCAAGTGAACGGTAACTGGTACTATCTTAATAACGAAGGTAAAATTGTAAAAGGTGAACAAGTCATTAATGGCAACAATTTTTACTTTGATAAAGATGGCAAGCAAGTTAAAGGGAACTTTGCTGAAAATGGAGCGTACTATGATGAAAATTCAGGAGTACAAGTAACCAATCGTTATGTTAACTTCAATAACAATTGGTATAGAATCGGTGCTAAAGGTACTCCTCTTAAAGGTGCCCATGTCGTTGATGGTCATAATGTTTTCTTTGACCAAGACGGTAAACAGATTAAGGGCGACTTCGCTTCGGATGGCTACTATTACAGTAAAAATTCAGGAGACCGAGTAGACTTAGGACAAAATCATTATCAAAACATAAACAATAATTGGTATTATATTGGTAATGACGGCAAACGCCTTACTGGTGAACAAGTCATTGATGGTGTCGAGGTCTACTTCGATAGTACTGGTAAGCAGGTTAAAGGAAACTTTGCTGAAAACGATTCATTTTACGATAAAGATAGTGGTGCCCGCCTTAAGGAACAATTTGTCGATTTGAATGGAAAGACTTATTATGTTGATGCTAAAGGCAAAAGACTTAGAGAAGGGGGAGTTCGAACTATCAATGGTAAAGAGTATACCTTTACGGGCGGTGCAGATCCCCACCTTGCTAGAGAAGAATTTCTATATCCTTACGGCTACTCTTCATTCTACGATTTGAATAACAAAGAAGTCAAAGGGCCTCAATTCGTTAAGGCCAGAAGCGGTAATAGATATTACATTACCGCTTCTGGTCACGTCCCATTAGGGCTTCACATTATCAACGGAGAACTTTATATGTTTGATGCTCCGACAAATAAATATGCTGATGGTAGGGTTAGTGCGAATGGCTTGACTAAAGACTATTTCCCATCACTTATTCCTAATGGTAGCCATATCTATTACTTTGATAAGGAAACAGCTACTGCTATAAAAAATCAATATAAAGAGGTTAATGGTAACTGGTATTACTTTGGACCTAATTGGTATGCACTAACCGGTGAACAAACTATTGATGGGGCTCATGTCTATTTCCATAGAGATGGCAAACAAGCTAAAGGGGAACTAGTCACTGTAAATGATAAACTTCATTATTATGATCCTAACAGTGGTGCACGTACTGAGAACACTACCCTCACTATCGAAGGTAAGACCTACCATTTTGATGCTGAGGGAAATGGAAAACTCCTCAATTAGTGTAAGTGAGCAGTAAGCATTATGAAAAAGTAATTCCATCTTCCACTTTAAGAAAACTTTAGGCTTTGCTTTATATACTAAAACCATCCTAAAACTTTTCTTTTTCATAATCTCCTAAA